>QQUK01000126.1 GCA_008501655.1 Calditrichota bacterium | reverse complement strand
CAATCCGGATTCGCATCAGTACTATAACCTATCATATCAAAATTAAACATCACTTCAATATTAGTTTCATCCTCTAAGAAATTCTGTGCAGCAAAACGGGAACCGACCAGACCTACCTCTTCTGCAGAAAAAGGAATAAAGATAACAGTTTTTCTAAGAGGGATGTCTGCAAGAATTCTTGCTAATTCCAAAGTCGCGGTCGTACCAGAACCATTATCATCGGAGCCGGGAGCAAAAATCATTGGACCCGGTTCATTTGTACTTGTGATAGAATCATAATGTCCACCGACAACAATCACTTTATCAGGCTCGGCATATCCCGGTTTTACGACCATTACATTGTAACAGTTGATTCCATTATAGAAAAACATCGGTGTTGTTACATCCGTATATCCCCAATCAAGGAACTTTTGTACCATCCAATCACGGGCAGCATCTATTGAATCAGTATAAATATATCTTGTCTGAAACGCTTCAAGTCGTGTGTTAAAAGCAAAAATAGAATCCTGAGAGACTAAATTGGCAAGAGAATCATAAGGAAAATCTTCAATCCCTGCTAATTGAGAACTCACCGTTTCAGGTATAAAATAAAATGGTACATTCAAAGATTCCAGTGGAACCACTTTGTACCCTGTAGAGATAGTCAGAGAAGCCGCCATATTCGAAGACACTTGAGAAACATACATCCCGTTGAATAGAGCAATACTTTTTCCGAAGGAATTCATATCGGTTATTTTGAACTTTGGATTCAAAGGAGGATGCACAAGCGACATTTCAGACCGCTCAACATCGGTCATAATTATTTGAACGTCAAGACCGGCTTTTTTCAGTAAGTCGAATTCTGAAGATTCCGTAAAAACTAAAAACCGGTTATCCGATGATGTTATTGCAGAGCCGACAATCGATTCTGCAACTTCAACCTGAAAACTGTTTTTAATATTTACAGTGGCAAGATCACCTGCATTTGGCGATTGGATTAATAGAAATACAATGAGTAATGAAGTAATATATTTTAAATTTCGCATTATTTCTCCTTTGCTTATAACCACAAACAAGACGTATTAAAAGTCGTTTTTGTTGTACAGGAGTAATCTATTGAATAAATAAGTGGTCAGCAAGGCAAAATGAGGATATTCTACAATTTTATCCCTTTTTGAATCGGTTTGAATTCGATTTTAAAAAGTTCTTCCGTAGTAAAATCAAGCTCTATCTTTTTATCCTGCGGTATTGACGGATATTCAGTTGTAGAAATCAGAGCTTTGTTGGAAAGCGGTTTAATATAACCGACCGATATCTTAAAAATTTTTGAATACTCATTTAAGATATTACGAAACACTGAACCTTTTTTAAGAGTTTCTGAGTAAGGAGAAAATGAAAAAACAAAATGAGGATTTGATGATAATACTTCAAGCGAATTCAGTGGAATATCTTTGACTTTTGTTTTAAGAAATTCAAGAAGAGCAAAAAATGAAGAAAATTCCATTTTCAAAGGCTCCCCCTCACTTTGACATCTGAACAGAAGCCCCAGCTGGGGGACTGAAAATGCTATCAATCCGTTCGAAACTTCCTCTGCAGAAAGCCCTGGATCCATTTTTTTATGCTGAAATGATGCAATAAAGCATTTAATCTTCTCTTCTGAGTTTGCCATACCAAAAACAAAGCAAGCTCTGTGCCGACCGGGCAGCCCCAGCGAGTCAACTATCTCCCAACAACTTACAAGCACAAAACCAAAACACCATTTGAATAGTTGAATTAAAATACAGATATTAGTCTTTGGATTTCATTAATTGTGCTTTAAGCTCGTCATTTGCTTTGATATATTTACCGGTAGCTGTAGCATAAACATTCCCTGCAGTATCAATAACTTTCCCCTCAGTAAAGAAAATCCGCCCTTTCCCTTTTGTAACATACCCCTCAATTTTCAATTTTGTATCGACTTTAACCGGCTGGATATACTTAACCGTCATTTCAGCTGTAACAGCAAAAATATCATCAGCCAGGATTGCTTTTATCATTACTTCATCTAACAAAGAGGAAATAACACCGCCATGAAAAATACCTTTATAACCTTCGAAAGATTCCAAGGCAGCAATCTCAGTAAAGGCTTTTTCACCATCATAATAAAATTTTGCCTGAAGTCCGGATTTATTCTTGTCACCGCAGACAAAGCAATTTGCATACTTAAGAACTTCTTTCATCCAGCCAAGATATTGGTGATTTTCCACCTTGTCAACAGGTATAAAAAAACCCGGCAATAACTGCCGGGTTTAAATCAATTAAGTATATTTATTAAAGAGTACTATTATATGTCCAGGTTGTCGTACCCTGAGTAATACTAACATTGTAATCACCATTCACAAATACTACAGTAACAGTCCAGATTGATTCGGAATCTACCTGAGTCGCATCGTTGTAATAGTTGACAGTTATCGTTGAGAAGAGGGTACCTGAAGTAGGTCTTACTTCATCCCATGCATTACTTCCGCCTTTAGAGACAACAAGGTCACTGACAGTAGAAGTCTGGTCAAAGTTTCTCCAGACAGTAGAATCATTAGTAACATGCTTTACATAGATATTAAGATCCTGAGAACCGTCTATCAGTGCAGCGTTTGATTGTAAGTTTCTAAAATCAAATCCTGAAACACCTTCCATTGTCATATGTGAAACTGTTGTATCAGGCATATCAAATGACCAATTATGACGATACCACATAGAATCAAGATTTTCTGAGGTCTGGGAAACATCATCATTTGAGTAAAACTGAACTGAATCAAGAATGCTAAATGCGTAGTTATAACGGCTTTTTGTAAGATTAACAACATGCCACCCGCCAACGTACGTAATACTGACCTGATCAGAATCCGGGAATACCGGACCATACAAAACCGGGTCAACATTTCCACCTGAGGAAATTGAGCTGATTGAACTGAAACCGGTCAGAATGTAATCCATCGTTGAATCTACATATGTCTCAACCTGTTCCTGGACTGCAACAAAATTCGGATCAGTTAATGAACCGATTGTATTACCGGTCGGGCTGTCATCATCGCCACAACCTACAAATGCAACTGCAAAAACCGCCAGCAGTACAAAGCCTAAAACTTTTGAATACCCATGAGAGCGCATCGTGCGTCTCCTTTCATTTCTTGGCACCCACTGTGTTAGGCTTTATCAATTACTACTGTAACAGAAATGCCATAATAGCTTTCTGAATGTGCAGCCTGTTTTCCGCCTGATCAAATACTCTTGACTGAGGTCCATCCATTACTTCGTCAGTGATCTCTTTTCCTCGTTCAGCGGGTAAGCAGTGAAGCACTATAGCATTTGAATCAGCAACCTCCAACAGTGAGCTATTGAGTTGATATTTCTTTAACTTACTCTCTTTTTCTTCTTTGAGATGTTTCTGCCCCATTGAAGCCCAAACATCCGTATAGATTACATCGGCACCTTTGGCGGCTTCTTTAGGGTCGGCTGTTACGAGTATATTACTGTCGGAGTTAGCTTTGGCTTTTTCAAGGATTGATGCGTCAGGACGACAGTCTTCAGCTGTTCCAATCCTGAAATCGAGCGGAATCAAGGATGCTAAATTAAGCCATGAATTTGTTATATTGTTACCATCACCTACATAAGCAACGGTATATTTATCTTTTTTGGGAAGGTGTTCAAGCATTGTATAATAGTCACCCATTATCTGACAGGGATGCACCAGATCGGTTAGACCGTTTACAATTGGAACAGATGCATATTTGGCAAGATCTTCGACATCGGATTGTTTAAATGTCCGAATCATAATCAGACCAACATACCGGGAAAGTACCTGAGCTGCATCGGAGACAGTTTCCCGTTCACCAAGCTTAATCTCACCTCCGGTGACATATATCGGTGAACCGCCGAGCTCGGAGATACCGACTTCAAATGATATTCTGGTCCGAAGTGATTCTTTGGCAAATATACAGGCTGCTGATTTTCCGGCAAGTGGTTTCGGGGCAATCTCACCCGATTTCATCTTTTTACATAAATCGAAAATCTGTAATACTTCATCTTTGGTGAAATCTGTTATTTGGCAGAGTGAACGTGGCATGACGACTCCTTTATTCTGATTTTATTTTTTACAAGTCGAGCCAATAAAATTGATTTTCAGCTATATGTCAAGACACTACTTCCCTGCCAATCAAAAGAATTACAGGATTATCTCAGGATTACTTGATTTAAGTCAAAGGGAGTACAACTAAAGATAACGATATTATTATTGAAAAATCCCCAATTAAAGGAGTTTGTATGCATAGAGGTATAAAACTTATTGTTTCTTTTGCATTAATTTTGTTTGCTGCTGCGATTTCTGCTGAAACTTCATACCGTTCAGTACCGTCAGATTTGACAGAAGAATCAAAATCCTGTATCGAATGCCATGAAACGGAAATGCCTGCAATGGTCAAAGAGTGGAGATACAGCCGACACTATGGAGCCAATGTCGGTTGTTTTGAATGTCATCAGGCAGACCCAACCGACAAAGATGCATTTGAACACAATGGATATTCAATTGCTATCATTGTCTCCCCAAAAGATTGTTCGAAATGTCACCAAACCGAGTTTGATCAGTTTCAAAATTCTCATCATGCCGATGCAGGGAAAATATTAGGTTCATTAGATAATGTACTCGGTGAAGTAGTCGAAGGACCGATGGCTGCTATTAATGGTTGTAAACAATGTCATGGTTCGGTTATTGAAGTAGGTGAAAATGGTTCCCTGACTGCGGAAACCTGGCCGAATACCGGAATGGGAAGAATTAACCCCGATGGTTCCAAAGGGGCATGTTCCGCTTGTCATTCGAGACATTCTTTTGATGCAGCTCTTGCACGTCAACCGGAAAATTGCGGGAAATGTCATCTCGGTCCGGACCATCCTCAAAAAGAAATCTATGAAGAATCAAAACATGGCATTGCCTACTATGCGAATATCGACAGGATGAATCTTCAGTCCTCTTCATGGATTGTCGGTATTGATTATTCCGCAGCACCAACCTGTGCAACCTGTCATATGTCTGCGACATCAGATCTTCCCATAACCCATGATGTCGGAGACAGAATCAGCTGGACACTTCGTCCACCCGTTTCTCAAAAAATTGATGCAGCCGCCAAAGCAAACGGCAAAGATGTCAAATCATGGGAAAACAGACGGGATGACATGAAAAATGTCTGCTCAAATTGTCATACGTCAAATTATATAGATAATTTTTACACTCAGTATGATGGTGCAGTAAACTTATATAACGATAAATTTGGTATCCCCGCCACGAATATATACAAAAAGGTCAGAAGCTCCGGTCTCATCACAAATGACATCAATTTTGACGATGAAATCGAATGGATTTATTTCTATCTCTGGCATCATGAAGGACGCAGAGCAAGAATGGGCGCCGCGATGTTCGCTCCGGACTATACCCAGTGGCATGGATTTTATGAAGTCGCTGAACGGTTTTACATGGAATTTATTCCGACTATTAAGGAAATCTTAAATCATCACAAAGCAGCAGGTACAAAACTGGATGCGGTTGCTGAAGTTGAAGACTTAATAGCAAAGACCTTTGAAATGGAAGAGCATAAATGGTTTACCGGCAATGAACCAGCCGACGTTAAAGCTGCCCGAAAAAAAGCACAGGACGATTTCAAAAAACGGTACCAGAAATAACGCAAAATTCAAAAATTCGCTATACTTGAAAGCCCGCAAAAGCGGGCTTTTTACTTGTGCTGACCTATTTGATTTACTAATTTCTATAAGTAACAAAACAGCAATAGCTTCGTAAGATTAATAGCTGATAGAATGGAGATAATTGAAATTGCGAGGAAAATACATATTAGGGTTCTTTTTAATTTTCCTGGGAGTTATCCTTTTAGGTAATTCTCTCGATTTGTTTGATGTCTCCTTTGATGATTTTTTCTCTCATCTCTTCCCTTTCATTTTAATCGGTTTTGGTGTCTGGATGATTTTAAGACGCAGAAAAAAGGAACAGGACATCAATATCAATATTCATGCAGAAAAATTTGAAAAAGTCCACGATGATCTGAATAATTTCTCTGAAAAAATGGATGACTTCTCCCAGAAAGTTGAAGATACTTTTCGCCAAAGCAGCTACACTTCTCCGGATCCAAATAAATATGCTCAGAATCAATCAGATTCCAAACATAGTTCTCATTCTCAAAACGAACAGGAATCCCATTCCTATTCCAAACAAAACGGAAAAATCAAGTACAACAAAGCTCTCGGCGATATGTTTGTCGATTGTGCCGGAATAAATATGCAGAACGTTGAAGTCTCTATGGGAATCGGTGAAGTCGAGATGAAACTGCATAACGGTGTTTTTGAAGACGGACTGAACCGCCTTATCATCTCCTGCTTTATCGGAGATATCCGTATTTATGTCCCGCAGTCCCTTGAGGTTTTTGCAAACTGTTCAAACTTTATCGGTGATATTGAAGCTGTCGGAGAACGAACCAGCGGTTTTGGAAACTCTGTTGAATCACAGACACTGAACTATGACAAAGCCGATAAAAAATTATACATTGCTGCTAACAATTTTATCGGCGATATCAAAATACATATCATTTGATCCTACAATATATACTTACTCAAATCCTCGTTTTCGATAATCTCTTCTAACTGTTTTTCAACCATCTTCGCAGTTATATTTGCTTTTTTCTTTTTCGTAGGAGGCTCAAAAAGTAAATCTTCCAGAAGAGTTGTCAAAACAGTATGCAGTCGTCTTGCCCCGATATTTTCAGAATCTTTATTTACCCGCTCAGCATAGGCAGCAATCTTTTTAATTGCCGAATCAGCAAACGATAATGTTACATTTTCTGTTGCAAGGAGTGCTTTATACTGCTTCACCAGTGATGCTTTCGGTTCAGTGAGAATCCGCTCAAAATCTTCAGCTGTCAATGAATCAAGTTCCACCCGAATCGGAAAACGTCCCTGAAGTTCCGGTATCAAATCGGACGGTGAGGCAACATGAAATGCTCCGGCTGCAATAAACAGAACATGATCGGTGCGTACCATCCCATACTTTGTCGAAACCGAACAGCCTTCGACAATCGGAAGTATATCCCGCTGAACACCCTCACGGCTGACATCAGGACCGGTCTTTGAATCATTCCCAACAATCTTATCAATCTCATCGATAAAAATAATACCCGACTCCTGCACTCTCTCCAATGCCTCAGAAATGACATCATCCATATTAATAAGTTTATTCAGTTCTTCATTTATCAGAAATTTCCGGGCATCTTTGACAGTCATCTTACGGAGTTTGGTTTTCTTCGGGACCATCTCGGAAAACATCTCTTGAAAATTAACTCCCAATTCTTCCATCCCCATCGGTGAGAATATCTCTACAACCGGAAACTGATTCTGAGGTGTGTTTAACTCAACTTCGGAATCTTCAAGCTTACCGTCCAAAAGCTTCTTTTTAAATTTCTCTCTGGTCCGTTTAAAAGAATCCGGAATCTCGCCGACTCCTTCTTCATCCTTTTTTTGCTTTTTCACCGGTACCGGCATCAGTAACAAATCTAACAGTTTTTCGGTCGCATTCTCTTTTGCTTTTTTGGTATACCTTTCGGAAATCTCCGATTTTACCATACCGACCGATATATCCACTAAATCCCGAATCATCGATTCAACATCACGGCCGACATAGCCGACTTCCGTAAATTTCGATGCTTCTACTTTGATAAACGGTGCTGCTGCTAAATCAGCAAGCCTTCTGGCTATCTCCGTTTTCCCGACCCCGGTCGGACCCATCATAATAATATTATTAGGCATTATCTCTTTACGGATATCTTCCGGTGCATTCTGCCTCCGCCAGCGGTTTCGCAACGCAATAGCTACCGACTTTTTTGCTTCGTTTTGTCCTACAATATATTTATCAAGATGCGCAACAATCTCTTTGGGCATCAAATATCCATTGTTCATTTTATACTCTCTACTTTGATATTTTTATTCGTGTAAATACATATATCCGCGGCAATCTCAAGCGCTGTTTTGGCAATCTTCTCAGCCGTCATCTTTGGATTGGCAAGTTTTAACGCACGGGCTGCAGCTAATGCATATTCACCACCGGAACCGATACCGATAATCCCGTCATCCGGTTCGATGACATCACCGGTGCCGGAGACAAGTAAGATATGCTTATTATCAGTAATCCCGATGACCGCCTCAAGGTTCCTGAGTTGACGGTCAGTGCGCCATTCTTTAGCAAGTTCGACACATGCTTTGGGAAGATTACCCTCAAACTCTTCAATCTTTTTCTCAAGCAGTTCATACAGCGCAAGAGCATCGGCAGCAGCCCCGGCAAATCCGCTTAAGATTTTTCCGTCATACATCGACCGTACTTTGGTTGCCGATGTTTTCCAGACAGTTTCACCGTACGTAACCTGGCCGTCACCAGCCATCGCAGCTTTTCCATTATGCATCAATCCGATTATTGTCGTTGATCTTGTTTTCATCTTTATCCTTTGGCACCCGAACGGGGGTGCGCTTTGTTATACACTTTTTTCATCGCTTCGGCTGTTACATGAGTATATTTCTGTGTAGTCGAAAGCGAGGCATGTCCCAAAATTTCTTTAATTAACAACAAATCTGCTCCATTTTCAAGTAGATGTGTGGCAAAAGAATGTCTTAATACATGCGGAGTCAACTCAATTCCCTGTTTTTGAGCAAATTTCTTCACCAACCGATTAATTGAACGGACTGTTATCGGATTTCCAAATTTGTTAAGAACAAGATACGGCGATTTGCTCGATTTGTCCCGGATAAATCTCTCCCTATGTACTAAATACCTCTCTAATTCACTAAAAGTATTCTCTCCAACCGGAACCATTCTGACTTTGTTCCCCTTACCGGTGATTGCAATTGTCTGAACCTGTTTATCAATATCTGCTAATTTGATATTAGCTATCTCTTCCCGTCTGATACCGGTTGCATACAATAAAGAGATTATCATAAAATCCCGCTGGAAACCGTACTTTTTTGTTTCGGATAACGGACGGTTTGTCTCAAACAGCTTATTGATTTCACTCATCGGAACAAAATCAGGAATCTTGGAACTGAACTTCATTTTAGGCAGCTTGAACATATAAGCTTTGTTCTTTTCAGTTTGGGAAAGAAATGTCTGAAACGATGACAACGACGAAAGAAAGCGGGCAAGTGACCGATTCGAAACTTTCTCTTCAATTCGCTGATGCAGATAAAGTCGTAAAAAGAGCGGGTCGTTTTTGGGTGTCGAAGGATGCTCGGTATGTTGTTTTTCCAAAAACTGCACAAACGGTTCAAGGTCCTTTTTGTACGCTTTGATAGTATTGGCAGAGTATGCTTTCTGCTCGGTAATCGACTTGAGATAGTCAGCGAATAGCTTTGTTATCATAACTTATGATATTTAATGAGAGTTAGAAGGTCAATATTTAAGTTTAATCATGAAAAAGTCACACTGAGCTAGTCGAAGTGTGCTCCAAATTTCAAAAACGGTATCAGGTATCCTTTCATAAGCGATGTCAGGAACCCTTTCCTGACACAAAAAAAAATCAGGTAGGACGCCTGACTTAACAATTCTTTGGCAGACGAGGGCGTCTGCCAAGCACTATCTTCAAGTAATCCTGAGCGGAGTCGAAGGAGACTTGATATATCTTACGCGTTTCAAAAGCGGTGTCAGGAACCCTTTCCTGACAAAAAATAAGTCAGTCGCCACGCCTGACTTCAGAAGTCTTTGGCAGACGAGGGCGTCTGCCAAGCACTATACAAACTCATAAAAACATTGAAGGCGAGGTCACGTGACCTCGCCTTCATAGCAAATCAATAATATCTATCTGAATCTTACGCGTTTGCTTTTTCTTCTTTTGGTTTTTCGGTTACTTCATGTTTACACTCTGGGCATCGATAAAACTCTCCCTTAGCTTTGGTAACTTTGATAACCATATAAGGATGTTTACATGCCGGACAGGCACTTTTCACCGGAGTATCCCAGCTTGCAAAATCACATTTCGGATATTTGGAACAACCATAGAATAACCTGCGACCTTTGGTCTGTTTTTCAACAATCTCACCTTCACAATCATCTTTCGGGCATTTGATTCCCATCGTAACCGGTTTGGTGTTTTTACATTCCGGGTAACCGGAACAAGCCATAAAACGACCGAAGCGACCCGATTTGATAACCATATCAGAACCGCATTTCTCACATTTCTGATCGGTCTTGGAGCGGGCTTCTTCTTCAGGCAGAGGTTTCGTCGATTTACATTCCGGATATGCTGAACAGGCTAAGAAACGACCATTGCGTCCCCACTTGATTACCATGTGTGAACCGCATTTTTCACATTTCTGGTCAGTCTTCTCTTCCATCGACTCTTTGATAGCTTTTTCTTTACCTTTTAACGAATCAATAGTCTCCATAAACGGTGAATAAAACTCTTTCATCACATCGATCCAGTCATCGGTACCTTCTTCAATCAAATCAAGGTCTTTTTCCATCTCCGCAGTGAAAGTCACGTTGAAGATATTCGGGAAGTTCTCGACTAAGATTTTATTAACGGTTGTACCAAGTTCGGTCGGATGAAGCCGCCGTTCTTCGAGTTCAACATACTTTCTATCTTTCAAGGTCGAAATAATCGACGCATACGTTGATGGTCGTCCGATACCTTCAGCTTCGAGTTCTTTCACAAGCATCGCTTCTGAGAACCGTGCCGGAGGTTTGGTGAACGACTGCTGTTTATTCAGCTTGAGAAGATTTAATAAATCTTTTTCAGATAGTTTTGGCAGGTTTTCATAAGAATCGCCGTTACCGTTTGATTCATCTTCTTCTTTTTCTACATTATATACTTTCAGGAAACCATCAAAGATAATCTTCTGAGAAGAAACTCTGAAGAGATAATCACCGGCATCAATATTCACAGAGATAACTTTGTACTTGGCAGGATTCATCTGGGAAGCAACAAAGCGGTTCCATATTAATGTATAAATTTTTAACTGTCTTGGAGTAAGTTTCTTTTTCAATTTTTCCGGTGAATGATCCATATAGGTCGGACGGATAGCTTCATGAGCATCCTGTGAAGATTTCTTTTTCCCGTACTGAATCGGTTTATTCGGTAAATATTCTTCACCATATTCATTGGTTATATAATCACGTACCGTCCCGATAGCTTCATTTGATATACGGGTTGAATCGGTACGCATATATGTGATAAGACCAATCTGACCTTCTTTACCTATTTCGATACCTTCGTACAACTGCTGGGCAATTGACATCGTTACTTTTGCAGTGAAACCATATTTTTTGGCAGCTTCCTGCTGTAAGGTCGATGTTATAAAAGGAGCTGTCGGCTTTTTGGTCTTCTGGGATTCTTTTATTTCAGAAACGACAAAATCTTCTTTTTTAATCGCGGTCAGATGTTTTTTTACATCTGCTTCCGATTTGATATAAGTTTTCGTCTTCCCTTTGTCACCCGGTGCTGCGAGAGTTTTATCTTTAATCTTCACCAGGCGGGCGATAAATTTATCTTTTTTCTTCGTTTCTAATTCAGCAGTGACCTGCCAGTATTCCTGAGGTTTAAAAGCAAGGACTTCAGCCTCTCGTTCACAAATCAAACGGAGGGCAACAGACTGAACACGGCCGGCAGATAGATTCCGTGCAACTGTTTTCCAAAGAAATGGTGAGACTTTGTATCCAACGATTCTATCCAACACGCGGCGGGCTTGCTGGGCATTGACCAAATTCATATTTATATCACGGGGATTGTTAATAGCATCATTTACTGCTGATTTAGTAATCTCGTTGAATGTGACCCGGACAATATCAGCCTTCGGATTTTTAATTGCCGAAGCAACATGCCAGGCGATCGCTTCACCTTCTCGGTCAGGATCAGGTGCTAAAAATATCTTATCCGCTTTTTTGCATGCTTTTTTTAAATCGGTGAGAACTTTCTCTTTTCCTTTTATCGTCGTATAGTCAACAGTAAAATCATTATCAGGATCAACACCAAGTTTGGATTTTGGAAGGTCCATTATGTGACCAATCGTTGCCATGATGTCAAAATCTTTGCCTAAAAACCGGGCAAGCGTTTTTGTTTTTGCAGGTGACTCAACAATCAGAAGATTTTTTGCCATACTTTTCCTTTATTTACGCGCAGTGAATATTAATAACTATATCGAATCAGAGCGGGTAAACTTTACTCTTCCTTCTATAAGATCTTTTAATGCAACCATTGTTATTTTTCTGGATTCAATTTCCAATTCCGGATTCTCTTCCATTTTTTCGAGAGTTTTGAGACGAACATTGTTCAGATGCCGTGCGTGTTGTGATGCGACAATGATTGCCTCATAACGATTTAGACCAAGTTTTTCAAGTTCAGATATTGGTAAACTATGCATGTGATCTCCTTTTTTGTATCTCTATTAAACTCTTATTTTCTTCTTTTGTTCCGCTGTCATCTTGTCAGTCCGGCAATGATGGCAGTTTATGATGCTTAAGACCTCTGCTACTGCTGTGTTAAGTTCTTTATTGATAACAGCATACTCAAATTTATCAAACAATAGCATTTCAGCGGCAGCATTGTTAAAACGTACCTTGAGCTGTTTTTTCGTTTCTGTCCCCCGTTGCCGGAGTCTTTTCCGTAACTCCTTGACCGATGGCGGCATAACAAATATTGTAATCGCTTCAGGATACTTTTTTTTAATCTTTTTGGCACCTTGTACATCAACATCCAAAAGCATCACACCACCCGATTTTAAAACTTTTTCAAGCGGAGTGCGCGGAGTGCCATATTTATACAGATGAACTTTAAAATGTTCAGCAAACAAATCTGCTTTGACCATTTTCTTAAAATCATCATCGGTGACAAAATGATATTCCCTGCCGTTCTTTTCACCGGTTCGCATCGCACGGGTCGTATACGAAACAGAAAACTGCCAACCAAGTTTTTTTCTGGTCGGCGACAGGAGTTTCCGGCATATCGATGTTTTCCCTCCACCGGATGGTGATGAGATAATGACAATTTTACCCGGCTTTTTCATTCTATGTTTTGTACCTGTTCCCTGAGTTTTTCTATCTCTTCTTTGATTGTAATCACTTTTGTAGAAATATCTATATCAGAACATTTTGAAGCTATCGTATTTGCTTCCCGGTTAAGTTCCTGTAAAATAAAATTCAGTTTTTTACCAATCGGGTTTTGCTCAGCAATCGTCGATTTGTATTGACTTAAGTGAGAATGAAAACGGGTGCACTCTTCCGTGATATCGGTACGTTCAGCTAAAATAGCAATTTCCTCTTCTATCCTGATGGAATCTTTTTTTGTGTCAGCAATCAGCTCCTGAACTTTCTGAGTCAGCTTATCCCTATAATTACCAACAGATTTAGAAGCCAGCTTTTCAATATCTTTCATACCCTTATCAAGAATCGCTATCCGTTTTTTCATATCCTTAGATATAGCAGATCCTTCTTTTTTTCTCATCACGACAAGTGCGTTTAAAGCTTTTAATAAAACTGCCTCAAGATTTTTCCAAAGCAGTTTCTCATTAATAGGGCTAATTTCCGGTTTGATGACATCCGGAATCAAGAGCATATCATTAATAGTGACCTGTCCGGGAATTTTCAATTCCTTTTGCAATTTGGAGAGCTGACTGTACACCGCTTTTGTAACCGATTTATTGATAAGTACTTTTCCGGTTTCATCAACTTGTTCTTCAAAATTAATAAAGATATTGATTTTACCCCGGTTTACTTTTGAAGTTACCAGTTCTCTGATCTTTGATTCAAGCGAAAAAAAGCCGCGCGGTAAACGCGGTGAGATTTCTAAATATCGATTATTTACAGATGAAATCTCTATTACAAATTTTCCAATCTTACTGCTATGTTCGGCTTTTCCGAACCCGGTCATTGAATTCATATAGTTTCCTCAATTAATAGGCTAAAAAATAGAGATTAACCGGGCTTTGTCAACTGTTTATTATTATTTGGTTGAATTTAAGACTTCATCATCGGAAATACTTGATTTATTAGGGTCAACCAGCATACCCGTAACAGTCTGGTGGAATACCGGTTTATCAAGCTTGGTAAGGCGTTGGGTCGTGTTTTTGATACGATTAGCAGCATTTTTGATGATTTTCACCTTTTCTATCAGCTCTTGATCGTGCTTGTTTGATTCATCTAAAATTAATTCAGTCGTTCCAAGGATTGCCATGAGCGGATTCATGATTTCATGGGAAAGTGTTCTTGATGCTGTTTTCATACACTCCTGAGTGGCATCTTCAGGAATTTTTAACTCCCGTATTTTTTTTGCTGTAAACAGTTTTTCACGGGCTAAAAGCTTTTCAACTAATTTTGATATAATGACCTGAAAAGAATCATCCTTACACACAAGCTCATAGATTCCAAACTCTTTTGCATATCTTGCAGTGATTCCGGTTTTATCAGAAGTCATTCCGACTATAATCAATGATGGATTATCAACATAAAGACTTTTGACCATCTGAATATTTTGTCCATCAAACAAATCTAAATCAATAATCACTGCTTTGATATCCCGTATCCTGAGAATCTCCTGCGCTTCATAAAGGGAGTAACAGACAAAGTCATTATAATGACCATACCTTGATTTTAACTCATGACTAATTAGCACTGCATGGTAATTGCTTTTAACAACAATAAGAACATTGATCTTTTTACCAACCATTACAGACTCCTTGAATCAAGTGACAGTTATTTATTCACTGTTTGGTAGTGGTACAAACACAAAACAGGCAGACCTGTCGGTTTCATTATCACCTATCTTGATAATCGTCATTTTAAAAAGTGCTTTAGATGTTACCTTTACCCGGAATTTCTTGACATCACTTTCAAGTTCATAAATCGATGAATTTATATAATCAATAATATCATCCAAAGAGAGATCTTTATTCTTAGATACAATTGATTTGATGATATTCATATAACTGCCGTTTAAATGAGATTTGGCAAAATATTTACTTGCTTCAGGATTATAACCGATCACTTCCCCTTCAGAATCGGTTAAAAACGCCGGTACTTCAATTGTATCTAAGAATCCAACAGTAAACTTAATATCTACAACCGAACTTTCATTTTGCGTAACATATTTTTTAAAAGCAAAGGCATCCTCGATCTTTTCAATCATATACCCAAGTTGCGTATGTGCTTTTTCAACCTCTTCATGGTTATAAGAATCAGGATATAAAAATCTAAGATAATATTTACTGTCGGTATCAATCTGAATAGGAAGAAAATATTCATTTGGAGATTCGTTGTACTTTTCAACTGCATTTCGGACAGTCTGTTCATCCAGCAATGAATATGTATCTTCGTCTTTAGCGAAGTCGACATGAAGTGATGAAATAAGAGTCAATTTTTCTAAAACAGAGTCATCAGCTTCATCCTCCGATGTCACCGCAACAATCTCAAATTTAGTATCGTCTACAGCATATAACACAGCATTTGTAGCTTGTGAGACGGAATACAATGCCTCTATCAACTTACCATAATCGAAGAGGACATCATGATCGATCTCTACTATTTCCTGTTCTGATACATTTGAAGGATTACTATTTCTGCTTGAATCTGATGTTACAAAAGAATGAGATGGATCAAAGATAATCTGAAAATTGACAGGGTTACCTGCTATAAAATTCAAAGTACAGATGACGTTAAGGTCAGCTCTACTGCCGTCTTTCTTGATAATTGTAATCGTAGTTGAATCAAAAAAAGTTTCGTAGTTGTTCCGTTGATTAAGGATATTTTCAATGATATCGCGTGAATTATCATCCAGGTATTCAACAAGCTCTTTACCGAACAGTTCCTCTTTAGGGTAAGCAAACAGCTTTTCTACTTCATCATCGATATAAACAAACTTCCCTTTTAAGTCGACTTTACAAACAGCGCATCTATTTACACACGATAGTTTTTGAGTTGTTGATTCAGTCATGAGCAATTACTTTTTATCACGTTGTTCTTCCGTTATGTTCTGCTCGTTCAATGATTAGGAAAAACCCTAACCTGTTATCCTATCAAAAATTATCGGCAGATTACGAAAATATATTGGTGATTTCCTACATTTTCTGTCCCCTAAATCTATTTTTATGGTAAAGTGGTTTTAGAACGGTCGAAAACCTAAGAAAAACCAACCCGGTTCCTGCATGTTAAACTTTTGCGGTGTAACGGAATAGTAGTTATTACTCCTGGTCAGTTCATTATGAGTAAAGTTTGGATTTAAAATTATCAGTTTTACTTTTCCAACTATTACTTCAGAAAGATTGTATTTACGATTCTGAAATTCCTCGGGGTATATTTTTTTATACAGGGTATCATTTCTAATATCAATAAAAGCTATATCCAAAGGGAGGATTGTCATAGTATTACTGATAATTTCACCACTTATATACGAGCTATCTTTTTTTTGTTCTATCTTGGTATTCTCAAGAGTAAAATCTATTGAATCAACATCAGCTAAAAGATTATGCAGATACTCTTTGCTCAATAATTTAATATTGAGATTGTTTGAAAATCCAGAAACAAATTCATCGGAACTTACAGATTGAAATGCATATTTTTCTAAAGTTTGTTGTAACGCCGGATTAAAAACAGAATCCCCTGCAACATATCTGATTAATTCTAACCATGCCGGAATTTTTCTGAAGACATTATGAAAATAAAGAGGAATCGCTTTAATATCAGAGACGACATCATCATTTGGAATTGTTACCGGATAACCTAAAGGATCGAGTGCTTTGATATCTTTTTCATGCAGTTTATA
>QQUK01000335.1 GCA_008501655.1 Calditrichota bacterium | reverse complement strand
CATTCCGGTACCTTTGAGTACCTCAATCCGGTACCTTGCCATGTTTTGCTGGCTTACATCAAGCTCCTGCTGAATAACCTGATTTTTCCGGTGCATCAGTTCCCGGACAGATATATTTGATTTTACTCCGCCGACAAGCCCATAAACAGAACGTTGTCTTAATCCGGATATATACAGTACCGTCTCCCTGAGAGTTTTTGATGGGATAGTTCCGGTATGAATGCACACTCCCCCCTGCACAGAATGTCGTTCGACAATCGCTGTTGTTTTCCGCATCTGTGATGCCTCAATAGCAGCTTTTTCTCCGGCAGGACCGGAACCTAAAACAATAAGGTCATATTCTTTAACAGACATAATTTCTTTCTTTTGATATTACTGATTCTCATCCGAATCATCAGAACCGGGGTCAGCAAGTTTATCTATTGCCGAAACAGCTTGCGACAGCTCATTTCTTATCTTATCGACAGTTTGCCCGGCTTGCCTTACCGATGATGCGGTTCTTTCGTTAAGACTGTTTAATTTTGAAACAGTCTCTGTCATAGAATCGATAAATTCTTTAAATTTTTTGGAATCTGCCCGAATCCCGGCTTCGGTATACAGAGCTGAAATCGAGGCTAAAAATGCATACAAATGCCCCGGTGAGCTTGGTATAACTTTCTTAGATAAAGCATAAGAAAAAAGTTCTTCATGTTCCTGATACAAAAGCTCACCGTATAAAGCCTCACTTGGAAGATACATTATGGCAAATTCGGTGGTATTCTCAGAAGGTTTGATATATTTGTCAGCAATTGTATCGATATGTTTTTTCAAAGTCCGATTAAACTCTTTTATTTCCGATGTTACATCCTGCTCATCTTTTTTCATTGTAATCAATCTTTGGAATGATTCAAGTGGAAATTTCGAATCAATTGTCAAAAGCGATTTATTGATTTTTACAGCAGCATCAACCCTGCTTCCGTCCTGAAAACGATGCTGAATCAGAATAAGCTGTTCTGGAAGAATATCCTTCAGCAGATTTTCAAGAAGAATTTCACCAAACTGCCCCCTGATTTTCGGTGGTTTGAGAATGTCTGATAAAGACTGGATATTTTTACCGATTGTCTCAAGATTTGAAGTCTGCCTGGAAAGTTGTCCAAGCTTATTTTCAATATCACCAATAACCGAAAGGCGGTTATCGATAGATTTATTGCTGTCGCTTAAACGGTCATTTAAGATTTTGTTAGCATTATCAAGAGATTCGCGGAGGGAATGTACTCCATCCATCTGTTTTGATATAATATCTGATTTCAGTTCCAAAAGATGGTTCGTCAGAGGTGTTTCGTTGTTCTTTTTTTGTAAAAGAACAAATACGACGATCGTCAGAACAATATTCAGAAGCACCGCTACCAGCAGTACTATGGTTAATACATCCATGTATACACTTTAACTAATCTGCAAGAAGTTTAAATTCTGTTTTATCAGTTAACGCATAATGTAATACATCTTTTCTGAATTTAAAACGAAGTTTTTTACTTTCTCCGTTAAAATATTCATCCGACGGATTTAATCCAAAAATATATTTGGCAACTAAATGCGATGTAGCATAATCGTATACACCAACCTCATTCTGGTCAAACCTTACCCCATAACGAAAACCGTCATCCAAAGCTCCATCAGATTTATACTGTTCGCCTTTCAGGGACGAAACAAACGCTGTTAACTGCTCATCAAACCCGAAGAGAAGATTTCCCTTAACTGTATCAACCTGTGCTCCATCAACCTCTATACAAAACCAGTCACTTGTTTCTGAAATGGTTATATTTTCATGTTGGACAACTTCTTTAGCTTTAGGCTCAGAACCGGGAAGCATCAGAGCTTTTTCTTTAATCTGTCTTTTTAAGAAGGAAGCAAAACTGTCCTGTACCTCTTTCCAGTCGGTTTTATTGGTGAAAGATAATATCTTATGTTGAATATCTGCTACAGAGAGCATAAGCAAAGGTTTAAATTTACCGGAAAATTCAAGATACATCTCAAGATATTTTTTTAGACCGATTTCATCAATAAGGTACCCGGTAAACAGACCTGCAGCCGGATAGGCAACATCAGCCTGAGAATTTTTATTAAATGATGACATTGTCAAAATTGAATCAACATTTACAATATCCTGACTTATCAGGAATTCACCAATTCCCTCAAGGGTTTTTGGAGCTTTCCCCCATCTCCCGGCAAGATGCACTGCTATTCCTTCACGGAAAATTGGAAGAGTATACAAAGGAAGTTTCCGCAATTTAAAATTTATCAGCAAATGGGTGATTTCATGATAGTGCGGGAAAAATGCTGAGATGATATCATTGGAAGGAAGATCGAATGTTCCTTTAATCAAATGACCGGTCATAAGTTTAACTTTCTCGTCATTTTCACAGTAAAAATATTCCATCTTTTTTTCAGCAAGAAGATTTAAATCATCATTTGAAAGCTCAAGCATCTGAGCCATTCTTTCAACAAAAGCATCTGCTTCATCAAGAACGATCGGATTTAGCTGTGTTTTCAAATAATCAACATGACGGATGTTAAAATATTTTGAAGAAGTAGTTTTCCAACCCGAGGTATAATACTGCTGTTTGAATGTCAGCCATTGATAACCATTAATCTCTCTGGCTGTATAATCATATTCAACCAGGTCACCCTTGATAACATGAGAATAGCGTAAAGTTGTAAAGCCGTCGTTCAACTGTATTGCTGTTTTCACCGGAGGCTGGAGATAGTCACGCATCATTTCAATATCACGGACAATCGGAGAATTGCAGTCTATTTTTAACGGAATATCTGTATATTCAATCCCAAAACGACCGGCACGTTCCCGTGCTTCTTCAGTCCAGAGGAAATATGCCGACTCTGTATTACCGGATACCAACAAGTCAAAATAATTACCTAACATGAGCGGAACATTCTCTGATTTTGATACGGGTGAAAGAAGTACAACGAATATGATTAAAATAAATATAAGCATAGATTTAGCGGCTACAGTTGTCATAGATATCTCCAAAAACTACTATTTTCTCATTGATTATAATTATACAGTATAAGCTATTTTTAGCTGAAAAAAAACCCCTTTTACAGGGGTTTTATTTAATAAATATCTAATTATCTTTAGAATGAGAATCCGATAGAAAATCGCTGGGTTGACTCAAGTCTGCCGAAATCCTGCCAGGCATAGTCGATCATAAGGTTGGTTGCTTCACCGAGTGGGGTTTCAAAACCTCCGCCAAAAGCAAGACCTTCTTCATCATAGTTAAATTTATAGCCGCCACGCAGGAAAAACATATTATTGTAACTATACTGTCCACCTAAAGAACCCTGCTGTTCGTTATCATTCGGATGTTTATATTCCGAGGCAACGGTCACAATTGATTTCGGACCAAAGTCCATATCGTATGCAAGACCAATTCTGAATACCAGGGGAAGTTCATATGGAGTCGATTTCTTCTCAACTGTTACCGGTACACCATTCTGTGTATCCTGATAAACTAAATCTGAACCGCTAAACTCAAGCTTAGGTCCCATATTTGATATAGACATCCCAAGTCTCAAAGAGTTGAATCCTGTATAGAGCATGGTACCAAAGTCCAACGCAATACCGCCGGAACTTACATGATGAATTTTTTCACCAATATATTTAATCGAACCACCAAAAGCGAACTGAGCATTCAGCTGACGGGCAAAAGAAACACCAAATGCATAAGACGAAGCTGAATAGTATTCTCCAGTTCCATCCTGATTATCAAAATCGGTAATCTCCTGATCACCCATTGAAAGAATCGTCGTCGAAAATCCGAAAACACCAATATCCTCAAACGATTTTGCAAATCCAAAATAATTCAGATCGATATCTAAAAGGTAATTCACGTTGGTAAATGAGACTGCAGAATTTTCAATTCCGACAAGTCCGGCCGGATTCCAGTACATAGCATAGATATCGTCTGTCATCGCAACTGATGCCTCACCGATACCCTGATACTTTGAACCTACACCGACTTTTAAAAACTGAGCACCGCTCGAACCGACTTTGCTGATCTGTGCAGAAAGCGAGCAGGCGATGAGCAGCGATAAACTGATAACTATAAGTAGTTTTCTCATTTTCATTCCTCCTCTACTTTATCACCGAAAAACGTCCAAGGAACTGACCATACTCCGATTCAACATGGTAAAGATAGATACCGGATGCAATCTGATGACTGTTTGCTGTCAGGAGATTCCATTCAGCCGTTCCTCCATCAGTATCATGGTCAATCGTTTGTACAAGATC
>QQUK01000322.1 GCA_008501655.1 Calditrichota bacterium | reverse complement strand
AATCATAATGATATCCGGATTCTGTCGAAGTATCGAACGAAGTGAAGCTGGAAATGTCAAACCGGCTTTTTCATTGATCTGAATCTGTATTATTAATGGAAGTGAATATTCCACCGGGTCTTCGACAGTTACGATATTTTTTTCAATTGAGTTAACTTCCTGCAAGGTTGCATAGAGCGATGAGGTCTTTCCGCTTGATGTTGGACCTGAGATAAGAATCAGCCCTTCCGGTTTGTGAATAATGTTTTTCCAGCGCTCTTCAAGGTTTTCAGTGAATCCAAGCTGGTTAAAATTCAACAGCAGATTCTGTCTGTCCAGAATACGGATTACAATTTTTTCACCATGAATAGTCGGCAGGGTAGAAACACGTAAATCTATGTTTCGACCATCCAGAGACATTAAAAATCTCCCATCCTGTGGAAGGCGCTTTTCTGATACATCCATATTGGCTGCAATTTTTATTCGGGATAATAGCTCACTCTGCATTGATTTTGGTGGAGCAGCTTCTTCACGCATCTGACCGCTTACCCGATACCTGATTCTCAACCTGTTCTCTTCCGGTTCAATATGAATATCGGATGCTTTTTCTTTTACTGCTTTGGATATTATAAGATTTACAAATTTGATAATCGGAGAATCGGATTCAGCATTATCAACAATAAAACCATCGACTTCTTCTTTGACTTCTTCTTCGACATTTGTCTTACCGATAATCTGATTAAGAGAATCACCAACGGAATAATATTTTTCAACTGCATCTTTAATCTCTGATGAAGTGGCAACAGCCCGTTTGATGTTTTTTCCGGTTTGATATTTTATTTCATCAATAGCAATAATATTTAACGGATCAGCCATTGCGATCGTTAATGTTTTACCGATTTCAAAAATCGGTATAAGCGTATACCTCCGGGCAACTTCAACCGATACATGACGCAAGACTTGCGGGTCTACAATCATCGAAGTTATCGAGATTTTTGGGATAGAGAGGCGTTCTGAGATCGTATCTATCAAATCTTCTTCGGTGATTGCTTTTAACTCAACTAAGATTTCTCCAAGCCTTTTACCGGAAACTTCCTGTTTCTTCAGACCCTCTTGAAGCTGTTCTTCTGTAATCAGACCTTTCTCAAGTAAAAGGTCTCCAATTTTTTTTCTTGCCATTGTATCTTTTAATCAATTTTATAGGTTCAATTGTTGTTATTAATATCGGAATACTGCCGATTTCCTTAAGAAATGATTTGAAACTAAGAGTGTGAATTGAATCAGACATATCAGAAAAAATATCAGAGTCTCTATCTGAATAAATTGTTTCATCTTGAAACGATAATTGTTCTCGTATTAATATTAGTAACAACATCAGAAGCATTTTCTGCAATGCAGGAAATATCTTCTGAGCCATTAACTGAATACGAGGGAATGATTGTTGATTCAATTGAGATTGATAACAGGGATATCTTTGATCTGTCAAATGAAGATTATGATAACTTCCTGTTTGAGTTAGCCAATAAATTCCATATTAAAACGAAAAAATCTGTAATTCAAAAAGAGATACTGTTTCAGAAAGGTGATAAATTCTCACTGGCACTTATTGAGGAATCTACCAGAAATCTCCGCGAACGGTTTCAGTTATATGATGTCTATTATGAGTTAGAAGTCCTTGCCAATGGGAGTTTACTCCTGAAGATTATCACGATTGATCAGTGGTCGCTATCGGTGGGAATGGATTACAAACGGGATGGAAATGAAAGTCAGATTAAGCTTGGTGCTACTGAAAAGAACTTTTTAGGATACAACAAATATTTATCATTTGATTATATCAGTCAGACAGATGATGATAACTATATAGAAACGTCCTATTCGGACCGAAGACTACTAAACCACAATCTCCGGGGAATCTTTAGCTACAGTAATAATCCGATTAACGGGTATACTCAATTTATCTTAAACAAACCGTTTTATAATCTCAAGCAGCAATACAGTTATCAGGTTTTATATCGGAATAAAAAAGGGAGAATCGATTATTATTCGAATGATTCTCTGACTGCTCAATCAAAATATTTAGGTGATTATTTTAATCTTGAAGGATATTTTAGATTTGGAAGTCCGGTAATCAAACATCTTTTTGGAATGTCTTATGCATATAACTATGAAGAGATTTTTGATACACTCCGGTACAATCCTCACTCCGCAGCAACGTATCAGTTTCCGGCAGATTCGAACTATCATTCGGTTAGATTACTGTATCAAGTTTCGCAGTACCGTTATAAAAAACTCAAAAACATAGATGGATTTAACTATACCGAGGATGTTAAAATCGGTCCAACCGGGTTAATCAGTTACAAGCGATATTATGATAATAAATTTGCTTCACATATTTTAAGTTCCATTTCAACTCATGTTTTTCAAAATTACTATAGGAGAGGGAATCTCTTTTTAGCAGAGTTAAGTTATACTTACTGGTATAAAAACAATGAGACGTTACGCAGACAGTCTTTAGTCAAATTATCATATTACAATACAGTTATAAATAAAGTAACTTTGGCATTGCAGTCGCGATATATAACCGATTTCCTGAAAAGCGGAGACGACAATCTGACTCTTGGTGGAGTTTCCTATTTAAGAGGGTATGATAAATTTTATTTGACCGGTGATAAGCTATTGGTCTTTAATTCAGAGATTCGCGTTCATCCTCAATTCTCGATTTTAAATGCGTATTTTGGGGCTACCGTATTTGCTGATTTTGGACAGATTGTTCAGCGCAGGGAGAGTTTTGCGGTAGATAAATTTGATTCAAGTATCGGAGCAGGGCTCCGGATAGCCTTCGAAAAAACAACCCGAAATATCATTAGGATAGATCTTGCATATTCAGCTGAAAATAATTGGACAATTTCTGCAGGCTCAGGGATGTATTTTGGCGGTTCACTTAAAAATTAAATATTGACAAATCTATGCTTTTCAATATCTTACGATTGTTCTTAGTACGTAGAGATGGTTACTACACTTTTCGGAACTCGAATTGCTTTATAATTGTTTAAATAACAAAAGATTAGGTACAAATACAGTTCTCTAACCGCCTTCTGAAACTTATGACAGTGCTGTAGTTTAAGGAGATATATGAACCGGCGATTGATTTTATTAGTTTTACTTCTTTTGGCCATGGCAACTCATGTTTATGCTGATAATGTCCATCAGTTTTCACAGAATTCGCTTCTTGGGAAAATCGAAGCTGATTTTGATAACGCAGAAATCAGTCTTGATCAGAAAGCCATTTATCTAATTCAGGCGATAAAATCACCTGAAATGCTCCCCGATAAATACAAATCTCTTTCTACATCCCTGAATCCTGAAGAACTCAGAGAAGCAACGCTGGCAATCATAGATATCAGATTAAACTGGGATTCTTATTCACCGGCGACACAACAGACTCTGGCAAGTGCTCTTGAAAGAGTTGCTGCAGCATTTACCTACACATCTGCAAGTGGTTATTTTCTGTTACATTATGATACTCTTGGAGTTGATGCGGTACCTTCCGCTGACACAAATGCTAACTTGGTTCCGGATTTCGTAGAGAATTGTGCATCATATCTTGATTCTTCCTTAACCAAGCATCTTGAACTCGGATATTTGACTCCTCCAAGCGATGGAGGAATGGGGGGAGATACCTTATTCGATGTTTATTTTGAAGAAATGAGTTATTACGGCTACGCTGTACCCGAAGCTCCCGGTGGTTACGCCTGGGATGATTACTTCAGTTATCTTGTTTTAAATAATGATTTTCTTGGATTTCCTTCTAATAATGATCCCGAAGGTTTAGTCGCAGGTGCCGCCAAAGCAACCGCAGCTCATGAATTTCATCACTGTGTTCAATTTGCTTACGATGTTGCCGAAGGAAGTTGGTTCATGGAGCTTGATGCAACATACATGGAAGATATCGTTTTTGACCATGTTGATGATAACTATAATTACCTTCCCGGATTTATGAACTCACCCCAATCCTCACTTATGGATAATAGTCCAAGTCATAAATATGCATCTTTTATCTGGGCAACTTACTTAGCTGAAAAATTTGATACTTCACTAAACGTTGCTGCCTGGGAAGGTGCTCGTTATAATACAATATACAACACATATTCAGATAATCTCATGGCTCGGTATGGATGGACACAGGATTCAGCGTATGCTGATTTTACAAGTTGGAATTATATCACCGGGTCACGGGATGATGGGCTGCATTATGAAGAAGCATCGTCATATCCTGAGATAAGTATCGCTGCAACATACTCAACATATCCTGTCAGCCTCCAGAATTCTGC
>QQUK01000018.1 GCA_008501655.1 Calditrichota bacterium | reverse complement strand
AATATAGTCTTAAATTCAAACTAATAATTGAGACAATTTTGTATTATATCACATCAGCGTAAAACAGCTCGAGAAATCATCGATTGTAAATAATAATAGTAATAAATGTATCTGATTGGTGCTATAGATACGTAAAAGATGAAAGAGGTCGTTATGAGTGGTGGATTGATGCTTTTAATCATCGGGCTGGTTGTTGGTGTCGTACTTTCAATTTTCATTATTCTGAAAATTGTAATCGAACTCAAAAAAAACCAAAACGATTTTCCTGCTGCACAAGGAAAAGTTGAAGAGTAGGTTTTCATTTTCTTAAAGCTGCAAAATTTCTTTTGTAAGTTTCAATTTCTTATTGACCTTATACTGTAATAGTATTACTTATTCCGGCAAGTAAGAAACTACTATTTGAGGTATAAGATGCGCGAGAAACAGAAAAATATTAATATAGAGTCACCCGGGGTTAACGTCGCTGTAGTGAGAAAAAATTTAGATGGCTGGGAATATCTCATTTTACAACGAGCTGAATCTGAGTCCTATGCAGGTTATTGGGGATTTATGACCGGTGGGAAAAAAGGGGATGAGACTGTAGCTCAGGTCGTTGTAAGAGAACTTGAGGAGGAGACTCAACTTAAGCCAAAATCAATGTGGGCAACGGAATATTTAGTTCAGTTTTATGAGCCGGAATATGATTCTATCTGGATTCTTCCATTAATTGTTGCAGTAGTATCAGAAAAAGATCAGGTTAACCTTTCTGAAGAAAACGTTGATTTCCGTTGGTTGAAACCAAAACAGGCAAAACATCTGGTCAGCTGGAATAATCTGAAAGAGTCAATTGATAGAGTTTCAGAGGAGCTTGAAATTTTCCCAGCAAAAAACTGGGTTGAAATCACGGCATAATAAGGTCTTTTAAGGAACTTCCGGTCTTCTAATCAGTTATTTATCATAAGAAAAGAGTAATAGACTCGGAATCAACTTGCTAAATTTTCAGTTTTAACTATATTTTTCGGCTGAGAAGGAAAAAAGTGATATAAATGTTGATTACACTGTTTAAATCAAAAATTCATCGTGCCACCATTACAGATGCTGATTTGAATTATGTCGGCTCGATTTCAATCGATAAAAACCTAATGAAGGCAGCTGATTTGATTGAATATGAAAAAGTTCAGATCGCCAATATTTCTAATGGTGAACGGCTGGAGACATATGTTATCGAGGCACCTGCCGGTTCCGGTACGATTGCCCTGAACGGGGCAGCTGCCAGAAAAGGTAATAAGGGTGATTTAATTATAATTATCGCTTATGGTCATTTTCATAAAGATGAGCTTGTAAATTTCAAACCAACTGTTGTCCATGTTGATTCGGACAACAAACCTGTCAAATCATAAATTCCAAACAGAGGGGAAATCCTGCTATCATGAAAAAAGCTGCTGTAGTATTGGCTGCCGGCAAAGGCACCCGTATGAAATCAGAACTTCCAAAAGTGCTCCATCCTATTAAAGAAAAACCGATGATTCAGTACGTTGTAGAGACTCTTCAGAAATTACATTTTGATAAGATAATTGTTGTTATCGGATATAAAGGGGAGTTAGTCAAAGAAGCACTTACAGATTATCCGGTTGAATTTGTCTGGCAGCATGAACAGAATGGTACCGGTCATGCGGTTATGATGGCAAAGGATGCTCTTGCAGGTTTTGACGGAAATACGCTTATTGCATTGGGCGATGTTCCATTTTTATCGGCCGGAACAATTCAGAGATTGGTAGATATTCTTGAGAAATCGGATGCCAAAGCAAGCTGTTTATCGGCGATTGTGGATAATCCCAATAAGTATGGACGGGTTATCCGAGATGGTGATTCTGACTATATGAAAGAGATAGTTGAAGATGCTGATGCAACTGACGAACAAAAGCAGATAAATGAGATAAATACGGGAACTTTCTGTTTTGACAATAAAATTCTCTTTGATTCGCTGGGTGAAATAGATACCGACAATGCCCAGGGTGAGCTGTATTTGACTGATTGCGTTAAAGTTATGTTTGACAACAAGATGCCAGTCACACTGGTGGTTGCCGAGGACCCTGATGAAGGGGAAGGTATCAACGATGTTGAACAACTTCGGAAGATGACTGAAAAATTTAAAGATAGATTATAATTTTATTAATCTTTTTATGCTTCAAAAGCGTTATAAATATAAATAGGGAAATAACTTCGGCCGATAGTCAATATAAGAGATTTTATATTGACGGTGAACCGAAAATCAGCTATGTTAGCATAAAGAAGGATAGAGTAATGAAAAAACTGCTCATAATTTTTATAATTTCAATAATTGCTGTATCTGCATTTGCACAACTCAAAGAAACAGCTGAGATACAGGAACATTCTGCTACACAGCCATACGGAGTTCAGCCTGCAGTTACTCCTTTTTCATTGCTTGATTTCTCCAGAATTACCTGGTCTCACAGCTATTCGGTTGCTTATTTTTCAGGCGGCGGCTCATCAAACAGCTTAGGTCTTTGGCAGACCCAGATGATGTATGAGTTTTCACCAAAATTATCTTTAGCTGTAAATATCGGTCTGGCCCATAACCCCGGAGCAGTTTGGGGGGATGAAAGAAACCAATCTACGGTTTTACCCGGTTTCAAACTTGATTACAAGCCTTCGAAGAATTTCCATATTTCCATAGGTATGCAGACATACCGGGGAAATCCGTATTACAATCCATATTATAACCGGAATGATAGATTTTTGGAGGATTATTTCAGATAGATAGAAAGGTATAGTTTATTTGTTTTTTTCCCGCCCCTATATTTTCTTTAGAGAATTATCCCAACATTTTAAATAAATTTTTTACAGGTGAATAAAAAGAGTTCTTATAAATCAAAAAAAGAGAGTATTCTCACTATATCTCTCATTACAGTTTCGATTGTAGTTGTTGTCGTTCTTGTATCTTATTTTATCAAACTTTCAACAGGAGTCGCAAAATCTGTTCAAGCTCCTGAATATGATGTCAGGCTGGAGATACTTAACGCAAGCAGTGAGAAAAATCTTGATGATAAAGTAAAAAAGTATCTGGATACAATCGGTATTACCAATGTCAGTCTTACTGTTGTCGAGAACTCAGATTTTGATATTAAAGAATCAGATAAGACATTTATTATAAACAGAACAAAAGATAAAAAAGCATCTGAGATGTTTGGGGAATTCCTTGGAATAAACTCAAGTGATATTCACGAATCGGAGATTCAACAGAACAAAAAACAGATTACAGCTACTCTGGTATTGGGTAATGATTCCCTTTATTATAAACATCTCTTACTAAAGAAGGAGACAGAATAAATCTTGGCAGACTTAAAACCACATACTCTTGCAAAAATAGCAGGTCAGCTTGCTCTTTCCAAAAAAGGTTTCGATATAAAAATTTTAAAAATGCAGAAGATTTCATCAGTCTGTGACTATTTCGTCATTGTATCCGGTGATGCTGATGTTCATGTCAAATCAATCGGTAATGCGATCTATGATGGTTTATTAGATGAGGGACTCAAACCGCTTCATAAAGAAGGTATGGATTCGGGTAACTGGGTTCTTTTGGATTATGTTGATGTTGTTGTGCATATTTTCCGTGAGCAGGTAAGAACATTTTATGCACTTGAAAAATTATGGGGCGATGCCCCTGTAGAAATAATCGAAGATTAGATAATAGTATATACAAAGGAATGAAGTTATGGCAACACAAACCACAGCAGATCTAAAAAACAAAACGATTGCTGATCTGCTTAAAATTGCTGAAGGTATGGATATCCCGGGAGTTTCGGGTCTCCGGAAATCAGAATTGATTTATAAAATTATGGAACATACTTCAGCTGGTGAATCGGCTATCATCACAGAAGGGGTGCTTGAGATATTGGAAGAAGGGTATGGATTCCTTCGTTCGCCGGATTACAATTATCTCCCGGGACAGGATGATATTTATGTTTCTCCGTCTCAGATAAAACGATTTGATTTAAAAACCGGTGATATTATTTCCGGTCAGGTTCGTCCGCCTAAAGATAACGAGCGGTATTTTGCACTTTTAAAAATAGAAGCGGTTACATACGAAGAGCCGGAAAAAGCCAAACATAAAACTCTTTTTGATAACCTGACTCCTCTTTATCCTGAAAAAGCTTTTTTACTTGAAACAAATCCTGAAGAGTTGACAACCCGTATTATTGATTTGATGTGTCCGATTGGAAAAGGACAGCGTGCGTTGATTACTTCACCGCCTAAAGCAGGTAAAACTATTATTCTGCAGAAGATTGCTCAGTCTATTACAGCAAACCACCC
>QQUK01000195.1 GCA_008501655.1 Calditrichota bacterium | reverse complement strand
TGTTCATCTGCAAATTGTTCAGTTTCCTGACTTGAAGGGTCGTTTGTGATGGATAGGTTTGTAAGGATAACATCAGAAAGAGAATCAACCATAGTATACAGGTCAGGTCCTTTGAGCCGATGTGAAGTAATCACATTGCCGCTGTTAAGATCAATAATCTGCCCTGTAACCAGCCAATCAGAACCGGTATTGATAATATTACCGCTTATCATAGTTCCGGCACCGGATTTTTTGGCAACTTCGACAGCCACTGACGGATCTATTTTATTTTTATTGTCAACTCCGAGATTTTTCTGAATATCAAACAATCGCTGAGAACTGACGACTTTGATTTGATTGTTTGAAGAAAGGTCGGTTATTAACAGTTCCTGCATAATCAGACCAAGACGATCTTTATCTTCAGTGTCCGAGAGATTTTCAAAATTCAGTATTGCCAGGGAATTTTCCTGTGCTGATAGTTCGCCATCAAACATCGCAAATGGGTCGGCAAAATACAAAGCAAACAAGATGACAATGACAGCTGCTGCTGTCCAGAGTAAGCTTTTGGATTTATTGGATGAGCTTTTTTCCGATTGTTGGTATTCATGAAACCCACTTATCGAATCGGAAATACCGCTGTCCATCTGTTTGCGGATATTACGCAGATCTATAACCAGATCACGGGTATCCTGATACCGGTTGTTCGGGTCTTTCTGCAGACATTTATTGATTATCCGTTCAAGTTCCGGTGAGAGGTTGGCATTGATTGTTCGAATCGGAGCATGGGGAGCTTCGATAATCTTTGCTATGATGGAAACATTTTCGGTTCCCTCAAACGGGAATCTGCCGGTGAATATTCTGTAGAGCAACACGCCTAATGAAAAAATATCGGAACGGAAATCGACCTGTCCGGCTCGAAGCTGTTCCGGGGACATATACGAGATAGTCCCGACAATTTTCCCTTCCTGCGTTAAATCATTTATCACCGATTCGGTATCTTCTGATATGGAGTCATTCTGTTTATTAAAAGATGTCGTATCGACCGGTTTTGCCAGACCAAAATCAAGAATTTTGGGGTCATGTTCTCCGGTTATAATGATATTGCCAAGTTTAATATCACGATGCACGACGCCTTTGCTGTGTGCCGCTGCTAAACCTGATGCTAACTTTTCTGAAATACGGAGAAGCTCATTTTTCGGTATATTATCTCCAGATAAAAGATATTTGTCTAAGGTATCCCCTTCGATATACTCCATGACGATATATTCAATTTTCTGACCGGAGTCTAAAGTTGCTTCATCGATGGCGTGGATACTCATAATGTTGGCATGGTTTATGGATGCCGCAGTAGTTGCTTCCCGTTTGAACCGGGTGATTTTTTCTTCATCTTCAAAAAAATCAGCAAGGAGAACTTTGATAGCTACATTCCTGTTGAGTTTGGTATCAAGGGCAAGATAGACCGCACCCATTCCGCCGGAACCGATTTTTTTGATTATTTTATATGCACCGAGATTTGTGTCGGCTTGCAGGATATCGTTTTGGTTATTTTCTGACATAATAGTAACTACGTAATTAGTTAAATAAAAGTTTAGTCTCTTTCGAAATTTGATTATTGGCTCGAATATACATTAAAATAATATTGATGGAAATAGAACATTTTGGCAAATTGAGGTAATTATAAGATTATTGCTAAATAACTGGTTCATTCAGAAGAATCCGAATAGACTTTTGTTCATTTCTACTGAATGAGATTACCGGGAACGATAGACCTTTTCGGTTGTGTTGTAACTCGAGACAATATAGGTCGTGGCGCCGGAGATAATATCGATATTGCCGATATAGTTTATCTTGTCTCGTATATGTTCTCCGGAGGTCCCGAACCGTTTGCGTGTGATTAATGATCTCCCCAAAAACAGACAAAACCTCCAATTGTGAAATTTGGAACTAATTCATATAATACGGTCTATTATATCCTTTTGATTTTTATCAGGTTATGAAATTGAAACTTGATTTCAACTACGCCAGATAATTGCATAAATCTCTTGATTAATCCGAAAATTTTGAACATTATCTTCTAACCCTTGTTAAAATGATTATAATATAATAAATAAAGGAGTTTCAATATGATGATTTCACAAAAAATGGCTGACGCTATCAATGTACAGATTAAAGAAGAATTTTATTCTGCCTATTTATATCTTGCTATGGCATACAAATCAGAAGAGTTGGGACTTAAAGTATTTGCGGAATGGTTCCAGCATCAGGAAGCTGAAGAGAGAATGCATGCTACCAAAATGGCGCAGTATCTTCTTGATCAGGGTGCCGAAGTAACTTTGCTGCAGCTCGACCAGCCGAAATATGATAAAAGTTCAATCTCAGCAATGATTGATGAAACCGTCAAGCATGAAAAATTTATTACGAACTGTATCAGTGATCTTGTCAATCTTGCCCGTGATGAAAAAGATAACGCCACTTTTAATTTCCTCCAGTGGTATGTTGAAGAACAGGTTGAAGAGGTTGCCTCTGTATCAGAACTTCAGGATCTGGTCAAATTAGCCGGTCCTGATCAGCTTTTGATTCTCGAAGAAAGACTGAGACAGTTAGTAGCAGCAAGAAATTCAGCTGAATAACTTCAGATAGATTTTAAATTCATAAACGGCTGTTTACATTCTGTAAACAGCCGTTTTCTTTTGGCGGACAATGTTTTACTTGACTTTTTTAGTCTATGTTGTACTTTTTAGTAAATGATACAAAAGAGCAAACTTGAGTAAAAATCATATTACTTCAATTTGTTATATTCGCACCACATCAAATTATAATTAGTTTTTTAACATCAGCAAAGATGCGTCTAAAATGTAGAAAGAGTAACTGTTAACGTAAAACGATATAGGGTTGAAAGATGAAACTTTCCCGTGTGCTTACCCCCCTGGTTTTAATCCTGCTGTTGTCAGCCGCATCCTCGTATGCGCAGCTGTCATTAGGAGGAACACCGCATTCATTTTCACAGAATTTAAAAAGTAATACTCCGCGAATTGTTATGCCGTCAGTCAATGTAGCCGAGCTTCTTGCTGAGGATGAAGCAGAAGAAAAACTTGGCGTACCGATGCGATTTGGCTATCCGTTTGATGTTGAGTATAATCTGCTGAACTCCGGTGTTTGGGAAACACTTCCGGATGGATGGCGTGTCTGGCGTCTTGAAATCGAGGCCCCCGGAGCAAAATCAATAAATTTAGTATATGATAATTTCTGGCTGCCGGAAGGTGCCCGGTTTTATTTGTACAGCGAAGATAAAGAGATGGTGATAGGTGCATTTACATCTCAGAATAATAAAGAACATCGTGAGTTTGCAACGGCACCTGTTAAGGGTGAAGTAACAATACTTGAACTCAATGTTCCGCCGAATGTCTCACATCCCGGAGAAATTTCAATCTCAAGAATAGTACACGATTACCGTGATATCCTTGCAATGGGTTACGAAAAAGATTTCGGTTCCTCAGGATCCTGTAACAACAATGTTAATTGTCCGGAAGGGGATGACTGGCAGGACCAGAAACGTTCTGTCGCAATGGTCATTCTTGCAGGCGGTTCCCGTTGGTGCTCAGGTGCAATGGTTAACAATGTCCGTCAGGACTTGACTCCATATTTTTTAACCGCTGATCATTGTCTTGGTTCTTCAAACACCTGGATTATTATGTTTAACTATGAATCTCCCAATTGTTCAAATATAAACGGACCAACATGGATGACTTTGCAGGGAACAACCCTCAAAGCCTCTAATTCATTTTCTGATGTCGGTCTTGTAGAACTTAACGAATCGCCGCCAGATTCCTTTAACCTTTATTATTCAGGTTGGACCGCGGTTGATACAAACTCCTATGACTCCGTTGTCGCTATTCATCATCCGGCCGGTGATATTAAAAAGATATCTTTTGACTACGATGATGTTACAGTAACATCATATCTGAGTAACCCTATTCCCGGTAACGGTTCGCATTGGCGGGTGACACAGTGGGAAGATGGTACAACCGAAGGCGGTTCATCCGGTTCTCCGATCTATGACCGCAATAAAAGAATTATTGGTCAGCTCCACGGAGGGTATGCTTCCTGTGCTTCGATTACATCCGATTGGTATGGTCGATTTAATATCTCCTGGGACAACGGGAGCACCGCTTCAACAAGACTAATGGATTGGCTTGATCCGGATAATACCGGGACACTCTTTTTGGATGGTCGCGATGCTGCCGGAATCAGTATTACACATACGCCTCTTGAAGATACACAAGATTCTTTAAATGCATATGATGTTACTGCTGTCATTCAGTCGAATGTTCCAGTTTACAC
>QQUK01000323.1 GCA_008501655.1 Calditrichota bacterium | reverse complement strand
TGACGGTGCTGAAGCAGTAATAGTACTTGAAGCGGCACCGCGAATTTATAACCCTTTTCGGTATGCGTTATACGCCGATGAACTTGTCGATATGAGAAACAGCTTTGAAACAGATTCGTATAACTCTGATTCCGGTACTTTTGCATCTACGTTGCTGAACTTAGGTGGTGATGTCGGCTCAAACGGCATTGTCTCTGCGAACAACGGAACTATTGTAGGCGGTGATGCATTTACATCAGATTCATCAGGATTAAACATAAATGCTGGTGCAACTATTTATGGTGATACTTCTTCAACAGCTCCGGAAAACTACCTTGAGCCGATTTCATCAGAAGAATTCAGCTGGGCTGAAACAAACAGTGATGCCTTAAGCGGATTAAGCGGTTCATATTCTTATAATCCGGCAAGCGATGAGTTTTCGAGTACCGGAAGCGTTACATTTACTGAAGGAATATATTATTTTACAAGTTTCGTTTTATACAACTCAGCAGAATTGATAATTCCGCCCGATGAAGAAGTCATCATTTATGTTGAAGGTGATATAGAAATTAAAAACTCCGGCGATATTAATGCTGGCGGAGTACCAGATCAGTTGCAGATATATTCATCAGGTGATATAGTTCTAAAAAACTCAGGTACTTTATCAGGTGTATTTTATTCCCCGGAAGGTGAAGCTGAATTAAAAAATTCATCTGATTTTTACGGGTCAGTTGTTGCAAATGATATTCTTGCTCATAACGGAGCCGGTTTTCATTATGATAGGACTTTGAGTGATGTTACCAGAAAGAGTACAGAGTTTTACGATAAAGCATCATGGGGGGAAAAATATTAGTTTAATTACCTACCGATTTATTTCTTCAATCATTCGGAGACCCTCAAGGGTCAAAGTCGGTTCGATAAGATTGATATGACGGGAATAGGTCTCAATACCCTTGGCAAGTCCGCCGGTTGCGATAATTGTTGTATTCTCAAACAATGTTTCGGCTAAGATTTTTTCAATAATAAAGTCAACCTGCCCAACCGTCCCATAGAACAGACCGGACTTTAACGCACCCGCGGTCGATTTACCGACAACCGAATCAGGTGGTTCGATGCGGACTTCAAAAAGACGGGCAGCTTTTTTGGCAAGTTCTCCCATCGATGTCTCCGGTCCGGGGATTATAATACCGCCGATATAAGCACCATCTTTATTAACAACATCAAATGTCGTCGCCGTACCAAAATCGACAATGATTAATGGTCCACCGAATTTTTTATACCCGGCAACAGCGTTGGCTATGCGGTCAGCACCGATTTGATCTGGTTGGTCGATTTCAATTGAAACCGGAAGGTCAAGACGGTTGGAGACGATTGTCGGGATACATCCGAGATAGGAGCGGGCAACAATTTCAAATGTCGTTGTCAACTGAGGTACAACCGAACAGATAATAGCAGAATCGACATCTTCGTTCTTACATTTCATATTCGAAATCCATTGGGTGATGAGCAGACCAGCTTCATCGGAGGTCATTGTATGACGGGACTGCATCCTGAAATGATCTTTAAGCCGTTTACCCTCAAAAAGACCGATGACGATATTGGTGTTGCCTATGTCTATAGCGAGTAACATGTGGTGAATATGGGGAGAAATTTCGGTTGGGTCAAGGGAAAGTGTCAGGAAAGGGTTCCTGACACCGCTTTAAGTGTCAGCAGACATTGTGAAACAATATGAAAAGGCAGAACCACTAAAGGCTTTCAACTCCCCCTGGAGAGGTTCTTCTTAACATTTCATAATAATTAATTGTTTGTAATAACTTATGCATAATTGTGTGTTTTGAGTCTTCAGACTCAAAACAAAAACCTCTGAATCTGAAGATTCAGAGGTCACAAGATATAAACTATCAGGCGAGATGCCTGACAGCACATTAGCAATTTATCTGGTGCATACTTCGACAAGCTCAGTATGACAAATTATATCAGCTTAAGCTTCTTCGGTAACTTCCTCAGCAACCGCTTCGGTTTCTTCCGCCGGTACCATACCAAGGACAACTTTGACTTTTTCAAGGATTTCATCAGCAAGTTCCGGTGCTTCATCCAAAAAGACTTTTGCTTTTTCGCGTCCCTGTCCCAGTCTGTCTTCACCATAGGAGAACCAGGAACCGGATTTATCAATAATACCGGCATCAACAGCTTTGTCCAGAAGTTCCCCTGTGCGGGAGACACCATGACCGTAGATAATATCGAATTCGGTTTCTCTGAACGGCGGGGCAACTTTGTTTTTAACAACCCGGACACGGGTACGGTTACCGATAGCCTCGTTGTTATCTTTGATGGAAGCAATACGCCGGATATCCATTCGAACCGATGAGTAGAATTTCAGGGCGTTACCGCCGGTGGTTGTTTCCGGGTTACCGAACATGACACCGATTTTCATACGAATCTGATTGATAAATACCAATGATGTTTTCGACTTTGAGATAATCGCTGTCAGTTTCCGGAGTGCCTGCGACATCAGCCGAGCCTGCAGTCCCATATGGGAATCACCCATGTCACCATCAATTTCAGATTTTGGTGTCAGAGCAGCTACCGAGTCGACAACAATAATATCCAAGGCACCGGAGCGAACGAGCGTTTCGCAAATTTCAAGTGCCTGCTCACCGGTATCCGGTTGGGAGACGAGCAGATTATCAACATCAACACCAAGTTTGCGGGCATAATTGGCATCAAGAGCATGTTCCGCGTCGATAAAAGCAGCAGTACCGCCGGCTTTCTGTGCCTCGGCAATAAAATGAAGGGTCATGGTTGTTTTACCGGATGATTCCGGTCCATAGATTTCGGTAACTCTGCCGCGGGGAATTCCGCCGACACCGAGGGCATAATCAAGTCCAATCGAGCCGGTCGGGATAACTTCGACTTCAAGCACCTGATTATCACCAAGACGCATAATCGAACCTTTACCAAATGAACGCTCAATCTGAGTCAAAGCAGCATCGAGAGCTTTCTGTCGATCGCCAACACTTGTAGTGGTTGCCATTTTGGAGCCTTTCTTTATTTCAATTTTGTTTTTTGCCATATATAAGTCCTAATTTAAAATGTTTAAGAACCTAAATATATCACATTTTTGCTGTAAATAAAATAATAAATGTGACTGACAGGGTCTGTCAGTTTTATTTTGGTGAATTCACTATTTTTTGCATACTCTCAACTCTATCTGTTACAACTCTTGCAGTTTTATTGTGCTGTGCAAAAAATGAACAGCCACTTGAAACATAAATGCATGTAATACAATAGGTTATAAAGCGTAAAATCGGGTCTATTTTTTGAATTCGGGAATAGAAATTGCAAGTAGTATTACAGACAAAATAACCCGAAATGGAAAAATAAAACTATGTATAAAAGATTGCTTGTGCTCATACTCATGCTTGTAACCGTTTCGGTCATCCAGGCAGCCCCCTTTGTTCATAATTACAATACAAGCGGTGCATCAGCTCCAACCGGATTCACAAACAGCGATCTTCCTGTTTATTGTGGTGAACATCTGAATAACTATCATTCCGGAGACGAATATCCACATATCTCAAGCGGCGATAACGATCAGCGCAATGACACTATCCCGACGGAAACACCGGAGCCGGCTACATTGATTCTTTTTGGTATGGGACTGGCAGGAATTGCATTGCGAAAGAGAATGCAAAAATAAGATTCCTACGAAATCGACTTACTTACAAAAAGGCAACTGCACGGTTGCCTTTTTTTGTGTAATTTCTACTGACATACATTGTCAGTAGCTACAACTATATTTATTCTAAGTGATAATATTGAAAGATAACTATCTCCGAAAATCTATTCGTTTCCTCCCCTGCGGAGCCAGGGGTCTCAGATATTATGAGTAGCTATGTATACATATTGACAAATAAATGGAATACAATACTTTATATTGGAAGCACTACTGATTTAGTACAGAGAGTATACTCCCATAAAGAGAAATTTCTACCTGGATTCACCAATAAATACAATATCACAAAATTGGTGTACTACGAAATTCATGAATCAAGAGTGAATGCATATCATCGTGAACGACAAATGAAAAAGTGGAGAAGAGAGTGGAAGATCAGACTTATCGAAGAAAACAATCCTGAATGGAATGATCTATATACTGAAATTATCTGATATTGGAGATTCCCGCCTGCGCGGGAAAGGAGTACGGTAGGGATTAACGCAGCGATAAAATGTACAAACAATCCATAATGTACAAACAATTCATAAAGTACAAACAATCCATAAGGAGAATCGCACCCCTCCCCTGCGAAGGCAGGGGTCTCCAGTATTATCCTCTTCCCACTTACAAGGGAA
>QQUK01000385.1 GCA_008501655.1 Calditrichota bacterium | reverse complement strand
CCGACATCACCCATGGGTATACCATGAAATCACCCGATTCGAAATCTTCGACCATCAAACCGATTGTAATATCAAATTGGAGTGTGTCGAAATATCCGCCATCAGCTGTTATTTGTAATTCAAAGGTTGCTGTGTATTGAGCCGGACATGAAGGTGAGATTGAGAAGTTATATGCTGTATATGATTCCGCTGTTCCGCCCAAAGCTCCGATAGTTGGATAGGTTGATGTATCCTGATTGATTGTAATGTAAGGATCCGATGTTACAAGTGTACCAATAGTGTTTACAGCATTTCCACCACCGTCATTACTCAACGTTATATGCATCGGAATATTACTATCTCCCGGATCAGCAGACGAGAGGTCATGGCTGACAAATCCAAAAACCGGGTCTGCAGAGACAGGAGCAAGTTCAACATCGACAACCGTTGCCGGACCTGTTGAAACACTGATACCTGATACTGTTTTTGTAACATAGCCGGGAGCTGTGACTTCGATTGTATATGTACCGGGAAGAATCATCCGGTGATAATCGCCGACATCCGGATCGGTAACGACCTGCGAGCTGTCAATATCGATATCATAGCCGACAACTTCAATCATTGCAAAAACCGGGAGTCCTGTTGTCGAATCGGTAACTATACCACGAATACCTTCAAGCGAGTTTTCTATGTACATTATAAATGATTTTTTATTGTAATCCCAGTGGGCAGGAAGTTGTGAACCCGGAAGAAGTTTTGTATTTGAAATTTCGTAAGTCACTTCACGGCACTTTTTATAATAATTCATGTAATCCTGCCGGCCACCAGCGACTTCATACCAATCATAACCATTCGTTATTCCGTTATTGAATCCATCAAGATAACTCGAAGGTGCGTAGGTATGAACGGTATCAGCAAAATCACGTCCGATTGAAACCCACCAGCTATTATCCGCACAAAGACGACTCCATGTATCCCATGGATAGTTGAAAACTTCAGCACCACCATGAATATTCATAGCGAGATTAAAGGAATGTAAGTCTGCAAAATCCATCATATCGAGAACTTCCTGCTGATATGCATTACCATCAGGATGAGGACCATCTTGCGGATCCGGGAAATTCCGGTTCATATCGATAAAGTTAGCATTACCGCGGGTTGCACCATTGACGGTGTTATCTCCACCGGCATATGTTCCATCCGGATTTGCCGCTGGGTTTATCCAGAGTTCGACTTCATCAACCAGATCTCTCACCGAGTGATCGGTAGCATAATTTGATAAAAGATGATCAATCAACCGGAGCATCAGAACAAATCCGGTTGTTTCATCACCGTGGATTGAACTGGTTAAAAACACTTCCGGTTCATCCTCTTCCATGGTAACATTATCGGAGATTTTGACTGCTAATAATTCATGTCCATCCGGTGTTGTACCTATTACGACAAGTTGACAAAGTAACGGATAATCAGCAGCGAACTGATTCATCATCGAATCATACTGCTGATAGGTCGGATAAGTATCCCAATCTGCAAGCCCCGCTACAGATTTTGCCATCGGTGCTTCAAAAAGTTCCGATGGTTTTGGTAAAAATTCGAGCTCATACCCATATGATATAAATCGGTCGAGTTCTTTATCATTGGCGTAGGCATAGACCGTATTGTCGATGACGTTGTCAATGGAGATTAATTTTGTGACTGCATCCAGCTCTTTTTTCTCTGAAATCTTGAATTTAAAGTAATATTCTTCAGAGAATACAGATGATGCCAGCATCAATATCGCTGAAAATAGAAGTAAATAAAATTTGTTCATTTGTACGTTCTTCCTCTATGGCATGTAATTGCGAGTATGGTATAATATAATAGAATTTTGGGGAAACAGGGAATAAAATGTCCCTGTTTCCCGTTTTTTTTTACCCGCAGTTAGGTGCCGGTCCGGCGGGGTCACCAAACATATAATCAACCATATAGACAATATCGGCAATATCAAGATTACCATCATTGTTGACGTCAGCTGCCTCAACTATCTCAGGAGCAGGTCCCCCCGGTGAGCCAAACGAATATTCAACTAAATAAACTAAATCACCGATATCAGGTCCCGTTCCATTGTTATCAATATCACCGCAGATATACGGCGGAACATCTGTCACCGTCAACTCAGCCGGTATAACAACCGGATTATTCAGCGGGTCATTTGAAGTAATAACAACGTTTGCCTGATACACACCGGTATCTAAATCACCGGTCGTAAACTCAAAGCTGACTGTATCCGATTCACCGGTCAGTAAATCACCGGACGATTTATCTGATTTCAGCCAGAGATACGGTGAGGTAAACTGGATAGCTAAAGAATCATGCAGATAAGAAGTCAAATATGAGACCTCAAGACCATCAGTTCCGTCAGCATTCTCAATACCGATAGTATTTGCCGTAATATCAAAACCTGCACCGATTGAAAGATACTGATACGTTATCCTCCCGTTCGGTTCTAAAATAACCTGAGCATTGACAACATCACCGGCTAAAGCAGAATATTCTGAATAATCAGTGAACTGTATAACACAGATTCCACCGTTTGTATCTACATAGACATGTGAAGTATTATCAGGGTCAGTCGGATTTAAATCATCCCACAGCCAGCAGAGCATATTGTTCGGTGTTCCCGAAGTCGGAATTGAGACTTTAAAGCGTGAGTTCATACCGTCAGGTCCAAAGCCGATGATTCCGTTGGAACCGATATAAATCTCTGAATAATCAGTACCGTAATAAGGGAAGTCAAAGCCGAGGGCGTACGGACCGCCAAAGTTATCATCATCTAAATCACCGACAATATCTGTACCGGAACCTGATACATCAGACCAGTCAAACACCGGTCCGCCCGGTTCATCTGAATCAACCCAAAAATATCCGAAGACATCAGGACCACCGGCATTCTTGTCTACAGTAAAGCCTTCTCTTGGGTCATCAGAACCTTTGATATCTTTGTATGCAGTATCAAAGCCGTCCGGATAAAGACGTCTTGCCGGTTCGACATTGTTTGATTTAAGAAGTTCTACAAACTTCTCGGTATTGGAAAGAACCGGAATAATATTGATCGAGTAGTTCAATCCGCCCGGTCCGCCGTTATCGATAGTCATCTCAGAGTAAACAGTATCTCCGACCAGTAACGACTGCGTCATCAGGTCGTTGTTGTAGCTCATTGTCGGTGCAAAATCAACTCTGATATCATCTACAAACCAGTCATCGGAGTTAGCCGAACTGCCGGTGGTGATAAACCGGACCTGGAAGCCGTTATAATAACCGTCAGTAGGAACACCAACGGAGACATAAGCAAAGTCAGTCATAATACCGTTACCGCCGTTATGTGTATTTATATTGGTCCAGATACCGATATCGTTTTTATATTCAACAAGCAGGTTGTCACCAGCTTCAGGAACATCACCGCCGCCGCCGGCCTGATAATAATAACTCAGGATAACACCGGTCTGACCGGAGAGATCAAGAGTTGTCGTCATAGCCGTATCAACGGAACCGTCAAGGTTCAGGGCATACGGTTCTGACGGTTCATTCAGTCCCTCGGTTCCAACAACAGCACCGGTCATCTGAGCCCAGCGGTAAGATACTAAGGTATCGGCAGGGAACGGTTCAAACCAGGGGAAGTTAGAAAGAGTACCGTTAGAGTTCGATTCAACTACTCCACTGCCGGAGACTAAGTTATCTCCCTGTGAGGTTGCTGTTATGGTGGCTGAATCTATATCTGCCATCAAAGCGGAAACAGGGACAAGTACTCGTATAGATACATACTCTGAATCATTGGATGGAATAAGTGACGTCTGGGTTATCGGAACATCAAAGGCATCAAAGAAGGAAACATCCCAGAGGTTACCTGATGCAGTCAGGTCATAGCTGTCATCATTGAGTCCGCTGTTTAAAACATAGGCTGAGAAGTAGACCGTATCACCGGAATTGGCAAAACCTGAGGCAAACTGCGGTGAAATCGATACTTCATATGCCGGTGGATTACCGACAAAAATATCATCAACAAACCAGTCATCAAAAGCACCAACAGTACCGGTAGAACGGAACCGCAGTCTGAAACCGGAATGCATAGCATCACCCGGAAGCTGATACACGACTTCGGTATACTCAGTCTCATCAGGTTCAGAACCGAGATGCTGGTTGATAACAATCCAGGTACCGGTGGAATCAAGGTACTCAGCATACAGGTCATCACCTGCTTCAGGAGCATCACCGCCGCCGGTCTGTTCATAGAAATATTTAACAATGACATTTGTTTCACCGGCAAGGTCGATAGCCTGAGACATCACCGTGTCGGCGCCATCAGGGTTACCGTTTAA
>QQUK01000379.1 GCA_008501655.1 Calditrichota bacterium | reverse complement strand
CGTCAGAACTGTCCACTCCCTGAAGCAGCTCCATTGAACCAAGTACCGATGTAACGGATGATTTCAACCTGTTCATCGTTTTGTTTGTCACAAGATCATTATTTTTTAGTCTTAATAATTTATTCTGCTGTTCAAGCTTATCTCTGATATACAGATTTTTTCTTGCATATCCATAAATGAGAGTAGCATCATAAAGAAATTTTGTCTGTACGGCATCCGGTTTTTTGTTTTCATCCTTATATCCTATATCCATAAATCCATCAATTTGGTTATGAGTTACTATAGGCGAAATGATCAAACTTCCAAAGCTGCGACCGTATATCTGATTCTGTTCTTCTATTGTAAGATCTGAATCACTGGACAATGTCACAATCTTTTGTTTTCTGGCAGCCTCAATGTGACCTGGCATCAAATCAATGAGCATTAAACCGTTTTCAGGAGTCATTGTTCTGTGTGGAACAGAACAGGATAGAGCCTGTGACTGTAAAAACCTTTTATCCTGCTCAAACAATGAGATCCGGATAAACTCTGAATCAATATTCCTTTTTACTAAGTCTAAAAGAGCTCTATCAAGATCTTCGATAGTACTCGCAGAAACGGAATGAGATGCAAAGCTAATGAGCATTTCTTTCATTTTGGCTGTTTGATTTGCTTTTCTTTTTTCTAAATCTGAAGACAATATTTTTTCTACCAAAAGAAGAACCGGTTCTAACTGACTTGTATCTAATCGATCAAAACAGTTCACTTTTAAAGATGACAGTATAATCAAACATTCGGTATCATTCGCAATTACAGGTAAAGCATACAGAGAACGGCAATCCATTTTCATAAGCATCGGATCAATAAAAAAGTTTGTTTCTTTTACCAGGTCATTAATTTTTATCGATTGATTATAAGTAAGTGCATATTTCTCAAGAGAGGAACTTTCAAAGCATGATTCATAAATATACTCTAATAACTGTCCGTTTTCACCAATCATCACTTTTTTCATTCTTCCTTCTTTTAAAACACAGACAGTAAAATGATCTAAATTGACTTTTTCTTTGAGAAGTGTAAAAATCGTTGAGATATTCTCTTTGATTGATTTATTTGTATGAGTTACTGATAACAGCTTGTCGACCCAGTGTGAATGAAACCGATTTGACTGGCTGGTCTCTAATGATTCGATGAATGTGATTTTACTCTGTAATATATCTATTACAAGTTTTATAGACTCAATAATATCCTGTTTAAGATCACTTTCTGTGTTTAAGACAAACAAGCCGACCAGTTTTTTTGCTTGAACTACCGGAAATATTGAAACTGTTGATTGAGAGATTTTTCTATTTACAATAATATCTCTGTGTTCAAAATTAAAGGTAAATTCAGAAATCAGCTGAGTCACTTCATTAACATCAAACACATGTTCATCTTTATCACAATAAAATGAAGATAATATCATTGTCCCTGTTTTTGCATCCTTTAAATAGGAACCGCCGCAGTGAATCGGATAAGTTGTTACAAATAGTTTAAGTACAGAATTAAAGATCGTTGGAATCTTTTTATCAATCTGAATTATCTGTTCTGCTTTGCGAAAGATTTCGAGTTCATTAATCCGTGTATATGCTATTTTTTTGTATTCCCGGTATATCGGCAACCAGCGACTTGTACTATGTAAAACTATTGTAAACCCGGTAATCATACCAATCCAATAAACGAAATCAAAAAACATCGGTTCATTGATAAACGGAATATTATGTAAATATTGATTGAATGATAATAATTTTACTAAAGATACAAATGTTAGAATTGAAAAACCGGAAACTAAAGACTGAAATGTCTTCTCTTCATCAATAAGAAATACTTTCCTGACAGAAATAATAAGCACAGTACTGCTCATCAAAATGACAAGGGTAATAAAATCCAATAATGTATACTCCAAAATGCCTCCAATGACTAAGTTCTTATCGCTTGTATATTTATCGGTTTATTTATGACTTTCTAAAGCTGGTGGAAATGATTGTTTAAACTCAGAGATATATAGGAGCTATCCTATAATTCTGATGCTTTTCTAAACTTCGACAACAATCACAGCATATTATCTCGTTGTATTACTTAGACTTATACAACTATCAAACTATGGCATTTATCTTGCTAATTAGTTCAGCTGAATACACAACAATAACTTACGCAGGAGCCATTTCATGAAATCATTAAGAGAAATTTCACTTTTTATTGCAGTAGTTTGTATGGTCGTTTTTATTGGAGCTGGTTGCTCAGATGACACAATTGTAACTTATGTTGACAGTATACCTGGTGCTTCCCAAAGCCAGGTAGAATCATTTTTTCCACTGAGTAGCGGTTACACAACGATCTATAATGTTTCATATCAATCTTCCGGTACAAGTGAGATTGTAACATTTAGAGCAGGAGATAAAGAGCAATTTCAATCAGTCGAACTTACTCCATGGTATGGATTCAGTAACTCAACGGCTGATACCGGTTATTTTTATACAAGTGCAAATGCACTATATTACATGAAGCATCTTGGCGACAGCCCTGATAAAGTCCTGGAATTTCCCTTAAGTATTGGTAGTTCATGGGACTCAGACGGCAATGATGATATATATACAGACATAATAACCGGTGAGGAAGATTCATTAGGAACAGGTGGCGGCATATATGGAAAGACATTCCCAACAATTTCTGCAGTTCAATATATTATCTCAGAGATTGACGGTGTCACTTTGGAAAATGGTGTATTTTACAGTAAAGCTGTTTTAGTATCAACATATAACGGTAATAAAACAAATTACTATTGGTATGTAAATGGAGTTGGTTTGGTTCGCTATGTAATCGGAGCGACTGAAGTAAGTTTCCCGAACGGTGATGTTGTAGGTGAACTTGTTCAGTATGGATATTAGTACCGATAAACTATATATAATAAACCCGCTTAAAAGCGGGTTTTTTTATATCTAAAATAGAGTTAAATCTGTGATTCTTTTATAATTTTTAAAATGAAGTTTTCCTACTTTTTCAAGAATATCGTCCCCACGCTCCGCAACCAATTCTCTCCCTGCTTTATCAACAAGAGGTGCTGCCCCTCTGGGAAGGTCAAAACCGATCTTTTCAGACAACTCATACATGGCATTGATAAATGCTGCCCGCGCCAGAATCGAAGCTGCCGCAACCTGAATATATGATTCCCCTTTGACAAATTGTCGCAGTTCGATTTTGTTTTTACGTTTCTCAAGGGCGTCTTCTATTAGTTCTGATTTACCAAATTTATCTGATATAGCAAGCTCTGCGTCACATCTTTGAGAAAGATCATCAATTACATGAGCATGACCCTCGGCAAGAAGGATATTCAGATTTTTGATTTTTTTATACAACCGGTTATATTCTTCCGGATATATAACCCGAACGGAATACTTAAAATCAGCTCGCAAGTCTTCATCTATCTGCAGAATCTTTTTTTCAGATATTGATTTGCCGTCCTTTACACCTAATGATTTGAGTATAATTCTATCATCATCCTCAGCATAAAAAGATGCAATAACTAAAGGTCCGAAAAAATCTCCTTTTCCGGATTCATCTACACCGATTACTTTTTTTGATTGAGGCATTAGTCGTTGGAACGCTCTAAATAATCACCGGTTCGTGTGTCAACCTTGACCTTATCACCTTCTTTAATAAAAGGCGGTACCTTTACTTCCAATCCAGTTGAAAGTTTTGCCGGTTTAGTAACATTGGTAACTGTGTCACCTTTTGCCGAAGGCTCGGTTTCTACAACTTCCAATACAACCGATGCAGGAAGATCAACAGAAAGAGCTTCACCGTCCAAAAACATCACTTTGTATTCTTCATTTTCAATCAGATACCACTTGGCATCACCTAATGAATCAACTTCAATCTCAACCTGCTCAAATGTCTGCGAATCCATAAATGTGAAATTGCCGGTATTTTCATATAAATACTGCATTTTAACATCCTGGGTATCCGGAGGTTTGAATGAGTCGTTAGATGAAAAAACTTTTTCAACAACTGACCCGGTTTTTATATGTTTGAGTTTGGTACGAATATTCGCTTTACCGCGCCCCATCTTAAAATGCTGATATTCAACCACATAATATGGCTGGTCATCAACTAAAATACGTAAACCTTTTCGAAAATCTGATGGTGAATACATATATTTCTCCTTAAAATCGACACAATATAACACAAAACGTTTCAAACAAAAGGACTTTTTTTACAGATTACTTGAATCTGATACTTGGACATGTTTCTCAGTGGATTTGTTTACTAGTGGAAGTGTTATGATAAATTGAGCACCTTTGTTGAACTCACTAGTAACGTCGATTTTCCCTCCATGC
>QQUK01000021.1 GCA_008501655.1 Calditrichota bacterium | reverse complement strand
TACGAACTCAGATTTAACCAGTCGAATGAATTTTGATTATATGACAGCTGTTATCAGAATGGCTGCCGCAACCGTTGGGCATACAGCCAATGCAGCGTCAGCAACTCACATAACTGATGTTATCGATATGGGAGATGGACAGGGATTGGAAATAAACTGGGGCTCTGATTGTACCGTAGGATATTCATACAAACTAATATACGGGACAACAGCGGGAATATTTACTGATACTGTAGATGTTCCCGATGGAAGCTGTTCCTATACATTAAACGGTCTTACAGAAGGTAGTCGATATTATGTTTCTGTAGTCGGTGAGAGTTCAGAAGGTATACCGGCGTTGTATACTATCCAGTCCTCCGGTGTTCCTTTAGTCATCCCGCTTGCGCCAAATTCACTGAACATTGAACCGGATTTGAATTCTGTCGTAATCAGCTGGGCAGATAATAAAGAGGCTGATTTAGATTATTATAATATTTATAGAAATGGGAATTTTGGCTATGAGTTAGTAGGCAGTTCCAATTCACCCACATATACAGATAGTGATGTTGTCGGACAGTATGAATATGAGTATGTGATTACTGCAGTAGATTTTGATGGGAACGAATCAGGACAATCTATCAGCCTGAAGTCTTTTGCCGGAACTTTTGATGGCGGAATGCTTGCTGTTGATGAAATATTTGCAGGTGCGCCTATGCCTGACCAAAGTGGGCAGGAAGTATATATACATAATGTTTTTAACGGTCTTCCGTATTCTCTATACGATGTAACATTGTTTTCAAATAGATTGAATAAATCAAATGCCGGAAGATATTCTTCAGTTATATGGTTTGATGATGACTTAAATAATAAGCTGATAGCTACAAGTAACACGACTCTTGATTGGTTCTGCTCTTATAATACGAATATCTGTCTGACGGGGTTCAGAACATTAGCTTTTTGGGAATCGTCACCATTTTCTCCGGGTGACCTTTTGTATGATCAGTTTAAAATTGCCGGATATGAGGAACATGGTGTCTTTGATTTTGCCGGTGCCTTTGGAGATAATGGCTTTCCGGATGTTGAAGTGAATTTAGCAAATCCATTTGGTAATCTGCCGTATATTCCTATACTTGATACCTTACCGGGAGCAACGGTGATTTACCGGTATAATTCTGCTTCTGATGATGGTACTGTTGAAGGGGAACCTTGTGGAATTTTATATGATTCGCCGAATGGCAAACGGATTGTGCTTGGATTTCCTCTGTATTTCCTGACTGATGAATCCGCACAAAACCTTGTTTCTTATATTTCAGCTCTTTTTGGAGAGACATTTACCCAGGTACCGGGAGATATAAATAATTCTGATGATGTTGATATCTCTGATTTAATCTATCTGGTCAATTATATCTTTTTAAACGGGGGAGCCCCGCTTGATATGAACTCTGCTGATGTAGACGGTACATGTTCAATAGATATATCTGATGTAGTTTACTTAGTTCAATATATTTTCGGAACACCTGCCGGACCGGCTCCTCAACCGGGTTGTGTCTATTAAAAAAAAGTCTAAAGATACTCTAATAGATGTAAATATTTGCATATCAATACTGAATGGTAATTATATATCAATTATAAATACTTGTAAATGAACATATTACAGGTTGTAATCAAAACGGCACAGCAGTTGCTTTTCTTAGGCTGTTATGCACAAAGAGATATTTAAAAATTTAAGAATTATCCCAATTTCGCAAATATTCCCTTTTGAGTGGAATACGCAAAAGGGAAAATCTGATGAATTGCTGGAATGTAATCATATCCGGCATCCATTTTTAGTCACGAGAACTGATGTTAACAAATATATCCTTCTTGAAAACTCAGCCGACTTTTATGCGTACCAGTCGTTAGGATTAAAAGAGCTTCCGGTGCAGATTGTTCAAGCTGACCAGCTCGGAATTTCCGGAGGAGAGATAGGCTTGTATGCATTTGATTCTGACGATATTGAACAGATAGTCGAGTTTTCCGGAGGGTCGATTTATTCTGATAAAAACAAACCTGATAACAAATTTTTAAAGATAACTCAGGTTGAAGTCACTATTGGAGAGACAAAAGAGAATCTATATCTTTCTAATTTTGAATCAGGAGGATGTTCGGTATCGCTTGAAAATCTTTTCCGTTATTTTGAAAAACATGGCGGGTATCGACTTATTAAAAACAAAAAAGCGATGTCTGACTCATTAACAAAAATCCATCTCTTTAAAGCAAAATTTAAACTGCCTGCAATAAGATTAGCCGATCTTATTGAAGCTGTCAAGGTAGGTAATCTCTATCCGCCGATGATTACTTCGGTTCAGTCGCCGGTTCGAATGTTTAATATTGATTATCCTGTTTCGATATTAAAGGCAGATATTTCGGTAAGGGAGAAAGAGGATTTTTTAAAAGAGCTTTTACATTTGCGTGAGCAGACAGAAAAAACCTCTTTTTATCAAGGATCAATCTATTTGTTTAATCGATAAATTTAGTTGAATCTGAAAATAAAGAAAGCTACATTATTTTGATAATGTAGCTTTTTTTATTTATAACTTCCCAGAAGAAAAGGGAAAGAATTGGTCTTAAGCAAGAGTTTGAACAAATTTAGCCAGACGGGATTTATTCCGGGCAGCATTCTTTTTATGAATCAGGCCGTAGGTAGCAGCTTTATCAAACAGAATAGAAACCTCTTTATACTGTTTCAGAGCTTCATCCTTGTTTGTTTCGTTTCTCAGTTCTCTGACAGCATGGCGAAGAGTAGTTCTGTAACCTCTGTTTCTCAGCCGGGCGACTTCACTTGTTTTCATTCTCTTTTTACAAGATTTATGACTTGGCAATGTAAACCCTTTCAAATCGTTAAGTTAAAAAATTTCAGTCAATAAAGATAATCGGATAAATTGATTTGTCAATACGTAATACAGATAAAAATTCGTTTTTAAGGTCAGCTTCAATAGTATCGCTCATGACTGCTTTCAGCAGGGTCTTAGGTCTTGTGCGGGAACAGGTTATGGCATATTTCTTTGGAGCGGGCATGGCCACCGATGCCTTTATCACCGCTTTTCGCATCCCTAATCTGCTTCGTGATATGTTTGCCGAAGGTGCTCTCTCGCAAGCGTTTATACCAGTATTTAAAGGGAAAATGGTTAAGGACGGGAATGAGAATGCTTTCCATCTTGCTAACATTGTGATAACTGCGATTTTGCTTTTTGTCGGTATCATTGTGCTTTTGGGGATAGTAGCAGCACCAATTTTAATTTTTATGTTTGCAAATGGATTTGTCGACACTCCTGATAAATTTGACTTAACTGTCAGCCTGACCCGGGTAATGATGGTTTATCTTTTACTGGTTTCATTGTCTGCTATTGTTATGGGGCTTCTGAATTCATTTGGTAAATTTGCTATTCCTGCAATTTCTCCCGCTTTGTTTAATCTCGGGATTATTGTTACAGTTATAGGAATGTATCATTATCTGGATATCCCAATTTATGCACTGGCAATCGGAGTGGTTGTCGGTGGGGTGGGGCAATTAGTCATTCAGATACCGGCATTATACAAAGTCGGTTACCGGTATAAACCGGTGATTGATTTTCTTGATGAAGGATTTAAGAAGATAATTAAATTGTTAGGTCCGATGATTATCGGACTCTCGGCGTCACGGATTAATATTTTAGTTAATACCCTGGTTGCATCGTTTCTCATTGAGGGTGCGATATCATATCTCTCTTATTCCTATCGGTTAATGCATTTTCCTTTAGGTGTCTTTGCGGTTGCATTGGGAACTGTAGCGTTGCCGAAAGTATCTGAACTGGTTACCAGTAATAAAAGAGAAGAGATAAATCAAATGTTTGTTGATACTCTTTCGACCAATATGTTTATCGTTATCCCTTCTGCTGTCTTTTTGGGGATGATGGGGCATGAGATAGTCGATCTGATATTTGCATGGGGTGCATTTTCTGCAGAGGATACTTCCCGAACTTCACTTGCATTGATGCATTATGCATACGGACTTATTGGTTTTGCTGCAGTACGGGTTGTTGTTCCTTTTTATTATGCTCATTCAGATTCTAAAATTCCTATGCGAGCATCGGTAATGACGGTTCTTATAAATTTGATTATGTATTATCCGATGATAAAACTTTTGAACTTTGCCGGGCTTGCTGCAGCAACGTCAATTGCCGGGCTGAGTAATTTTCTGATACTCCTGTATTTCCTTCCAGCAAAAGGTGTCACATATAACAAGGGGAAGCTCTGGCTTGCGATATTCAGAATTTTAGTAGCATCGGGATTTGCTTTTTATATTGCAAAAATGATTCCGCTTAAAATATATCAGGGTGAGATTCAATTGTTTTT
>QQUK01000054.1 GCA_008501655.1 Calditrichota bacterium | reverse complement strand
AAAGAAAAGATAAAATTGATGATGAGAAAAAGATTACCTCATTATAAAAAAGCAGATTTCAAAATATCAACGACTTCTATGACTCCGAAACAGACTGCTGCAAAAATTAAAAGAGAAATCTTATGCCACGTATCGAAGTAAGTTTAAGATCAAATCCATATTTTGTGACTGTCTGTTCAGAAGCAGAAAAGAAACTGATCACATCTCTGAAAAGACAGGTTAAAAAGAATCGGTTGTTTGTAATATATGATGCGAATTTTTATGCCCTGCATGGAATAAATCTAAAGAATATACTCTCAAACGAGTTTGATGTATCAGAAATTATTATCCCATCCGGTGAAAAAACGAAATCAGAGCAGGAACTGAATAAAATAATGTCATTTCTGCTTACTAATAGAATTTCACGTTCTGATTTTATTCTGGCTGTTGGTGGTGGTGTGACATCTGATATTGTTGGATATGCCGCAGCATCGGTACTGCGAGGAGTTAAATGGGGAGTAGTCTCAACAACACTTTTAGGCATGGTCGATGCCTCCATAGGCGGGAAGACCGGGATAAACCATAAAACCGGAAAAAATCTTATAGGTGCGTTCTGGCAACCTTCATTTGTGCATTGTGATATAAACTATCTGAATACTTTACCGGAACGTGAAATGCTCTGCGGTTTTGGTGAAGTGTTGAAATATGGTGGATTAATAGGGAAAAAGATGCTTTCAATGATTGAGTCATATTTGAAACAGCCCAATTTATATGACCATAAACTCCTTTTGAAGCTTACTGCTGAATCTGTCAGATACAAAGCTCATATAGTTAAAGCCGATGAAAGAGAGAGCGGGAAACGGATGTTTCTCAATTTTGGGCACACCGTAGGGCATGCTATAGAGAATTCTCTTGGATATGGTAAACTTCGTCATGGTGAGGCTGTGATACTCGGTCTTATAACAGCTGTTGATATTTCAATGATTAAACAAAAGAGTTCAAGTAATGCTTTAAGGTTGTATCGAGATCTTCTTGTTAAATCAGTCTCTAATCTGCCGATACTAAAATTAAATAAAGATAAAATAAACAATGCCCTTAATTTTGATAAAAAACGGATTGACTCAAAACAGAAATTCGTCTTACTTGAGAGATTAGGTAAACCGTATATAACTGACAAAGTGAACAAGTCAGAATATGAATACGGTTTGGACAATATGATATCAGAATATCGAACCGGAGTTAAACGTGGCTAAGATTTTAGTCGTAAACGGACCAAATTTGAATCTGCTCGGAAAGCGGGAACCTGAAATTTATGGCTCAAAAACGCTTGAAGAGTTAAATCAGCATCTCTCAAATCTGGCTGCAGAACTTGGATTGGAACTCGAGTTTTATCAGTCAAATATCGAAGGTGAACTGATTAATTTTATTCATGATAAAGGTTTTGATTGCGGAGGTATGATTATTAATCCGGGTGCATATACACATTACAGTTATGCTATTCGTGATGCTATCTCATCGGTTGGCTTGAAAACGGTCGAAGTTCATTTGTCCAATATTCATGACAGGGAAGAATTCAGAACAAAATCGGTTATTGCACCGGTTTGCGAAGGGTCAATAGTCGGTTTTGGGTTTTATGGCTATGCTATGGCTCTTTCATATTTTTCTGATAATTTAAAAAAGGATTAAAATGCGACGTTTCATACTTTTATCAATAGCACTACTTTTTATTATCACTTCATGTAACGAAGTTAAAAAATCAGATATTGATATCAATGCTGTTTTAGATAATTACGAAGTCAAATCAGAATGGCTGAATTATCGCTTATCTCTTGAATATTGGGATTACTATACGACCGGTAAAGCAGATTCTCTCGATTTCTACAATGGTTTATTCAGACATTTGATAAAAGATGACGACCTCCTGCAGGCTGTAAATTCGAGGACACAGAATTTCACCGATGAAGATGATAGACGCAGATTTGAACTTGTAAAAAGTTCGGTGTTAAGTGGGCAGATTGACCTTGAGCCGGATATCGTGCAGCTAAAAGATTCTCTTTCAAATATTGATATAAATTACCGTGCCATGTTTGAAGGAGAACAGGCAAATACAAATGAACTTTATCAAATCTACCGTACTGATAAAAACAGAACCCGTCGTGAAGCTGCATACCGTGCTTATGTGTCGGTGGGTGAAAAGATGCAGGATGGTTTAAGCAGGTTATTCAAACTTCGGAATCAAAAAGCTAAAAAACTCGGATATAACAATTATTTTGGACTTTCCTTAAAATATCAGGGTATCGAATTACATGAATATATGGATTTACTGAAACAGCTGGATACATTGAGTGAAAACGCTTATGATGCTATTTTAGCATCAATCAAAGATAAAACCGGACTGTTAGATCCAAATATCTGGGATCTTGCATTTGCATATAATGATATTTATAAGAAAGTTGATGCTTACTTCCCGGTTGATTCTCAAATGCGTTATGTTGACAATTCTCTTGAAGCAATTGGCTATGATTTAGAGGACCTCCCGATTTATTTTGATCTTGAAAGCCGTGATGGAAAATCACAGTTTGCTTATGCGTTTACAATCAAAGCTCCCTATGATATGCGCATTCTGGCAAATCTGACGGATGGTATTCTCTCAACGAAAACATTGATGCATGAAGTCGGTCACGCTTTACATTCAGCTTATATTCGTCAGGACAGGTCAATCTTTTCCTCGACAATGATTGAGGGCATCTGGGCTGAAGCAATGGGGCAAACAATGGCAGCATTGGTAAATGAAAAAGAATGGCTGACTAAATACGCTCACATGCCAACAAAGCTCGCTGATGATTACCTGAAAGCAAAACGTGAATTGGATATTATTTATCTCAGGACAACTTTGCTGAGACTTCATTTCGAATTTGAAGCTTACAATAACCCTAACAGAGATTTAAATCAGGTATTCTGGGAACTTTCTTCTAAATACTTAAAAATATCCCAGCACGAAGACCTCTATCCCTGGGCTTCAATAATTCATTATACAACTCACCCTGTCTATCTGCATAATTATCTGTATGCTGATATGATAGCCGCACAAAATATATATTTTCTCAAAGATATGTATAACGGTGTCATTGACAGGGAAACGACTAAATCATTTTTGAGTCAGAATTATTTCAGGTTCGGTGCAAAATATGATTGGCGGGAACTTCTCAAACGAGGTACCGATTCCGAGTTGGATACGAAATACTATCTAACGGACCTCGGATTATAAGTTGAAATTATACCCGAGTCCGAGTTGAAACCCGAATGTATTAAGCTTATCATCTATTTGAGAAGAGGAATAACCGAATATTTCTATATCATCTGTTTTTATCGATTTGTAAAACACTTCAAAATTAAACACTACATATTTGACAGAGATAGTATTCACACCAGCTGCGATTGAATAGTAGTTTGTAAATTCTGTTTCAACAGACGTATCCAGATCATCTGTTTTTCCTTTTATCTTTCCATATTCTAACTTGAAAAATGGTTTTCTGTAAAAAACTTTTGAAAATGAAAAAGTAACAAATCCAGAGTATGAAGTAAACTTACTACTCACATCACTCGATTTACTGGCTCCTGTTGAAATCTTATTATGTAATTGTGCGAAACTTATGCCTATGGCAAATTGACTGGTTACAGCTCTTTGAAAAGATGCTCCATACCCATAAAGTGATTTAGCCCAAAATGACTCATCTATTTCACTAATTCTTCGATTATATTCACCAGTTACATTGTTTAAGGCGATATCAATTGTTACAGTTGAATTTCTAAACGCCCGTTCTGAATCAATTCTTAATGCATTTACTGAAGAAACAGAAATTAATAAAATAGTTATTATTAACACTTTTAAAAAATGCATAAACTCTCCCTAAGTTTGTATTAAATAATATATACATGACAATAAACTCTACTTTAAGTAAATTTCAAGCAATTTTATTCAACTTGTTAAAATATATTGATTTCCTTATAATCCTGCGTTATGGAAAATGTTCAGGAGTTAAAAAACGATATTACCGACGGTCCGATATCAAAGACTATATTAAAACTTGCTTTGCCGGTCACACTCGGAATGATTATGGAATTTGCTCTGACTACAACCGACTATTTCTGGGTCGGGAAGCTTGGGGCAACTGCCCAGGATGCGGTGACAACGTCGATGGTCGTTATCTGGACTATCTATGTGATGATATCTATCATCACGATAGGAGTGACAGCTCTTGTTGCAAGATACATCGGGTCTAAAGATTTTGATAAAGTAGGTTTTTTCATAAGACAGGGATTATCTCTTGCTATTATTTTTGGGTTATCGTTATCTGTTCTCGGATATCTTGTGACACCGATTCTCCTTTCAATTATGGATGCCAGTGAAGCAACTCTTGTGTATGCTATACCTTATCTTCGGATATCATTTATAGCAGCTATTTTCTTTTTCTGGACTGATACAATTTATGCTGTGTTCAGAGCTTCCGGTGATACAAAGACCCCTGCAACAGTGGCGATTATAACTATAATAATTAACATGATTTTAGACCCGTTGTTGATTTTTGGATATGGTCCGTTCCCTGAACTTGGAGTTTCCGGTGCAGCGATAGCAACAACAGTTTCGATTATAATAGCAGTAATAATTATCACGATATTAATGAATAAAGGTAAGCTCGGATACAAAGTCGAAAAACTATTTAATCTCAGACCAAGTTTAAAGGAAATGCTTCGAATTATCAAAATCGGTCTTCCAATAACATCACAGCAATTTGTTTTTGTGATAGTCTACTGGTTTCTTATCAAGGTCGTCCATTCATTCGGGGAAGCAGCCGGAGCTGCGATGGGCATTGGAAACAGAATGGAGTCACTATCTTATCTGACCTGTTTTGGGTTTTCGACAGCTGCATCAACAATGGTTGGGCAAAACCTTGGTGCCAACAAGCCGGATAGAGCTGCAAAGTGTGCCTGGGGTACGACCAGAATCGCGATATATGTTACTCTTGTTATGTCAGCTGTATTTATCATCTTACCTAAATATATTGCGACAATTTTTACCGATGACCCGGCTGTCCTGACAATTGCTATCGATTATCTTATAATCTTAGGAATTTCCCAAATAGCAATGGCTATCGAGATTGTAATTGAAGGTGCTTTCTCAGGGGCAGGTGATACTATGCCTCCGATGATTGTTATGATTCCCGGGTCACTGGCTCGGATTCCGCTTGCCTATTATTTAGCATACAATCTTGAATGGGGGATAAACGGTGTCTGGTGGACTTTGACAATTACAACTCTAATCAAAAGCTCAATTCTTGCAATTTGGTTTGCGAAAGGTAACTGGAAGAAAAAAGAGGTGTGATATATAGTTGATTTCTTTGAAGAACTGAATTTTATTATGATGAATTTTAAAATAAAGGAATGAGTAAATGGGAACCAAATATATTCGATATAATTCCGGTATTGACACAGCTTATGGCATTTTAGAAGATCAAAATATATCAAAACTTGACGATGCTCCCTGGGATGGGGGTATCGCTACCGGTGATAAAGTTTCAGTTGATAATGTTAAGATACTTGCTCCGGTCAAACCGACAAAAGTCATTTGTATCGGTCTTAATTACCATGCTCATGTAAAAGCTTCATATTCAGCTGAGGAAGCTCCTGAAAATCCCCTTCTGTTTCTCAAACCACCTTCATCAATTATTGCCGATGGCGAGAAGATTATTCATCCGCCCCAGTCTGAACGGGTAGATTACGAGGCGGAACTGGGTGTTGTTATCGGGAAACAGGCTAAGAATGTTTCTGAAGCAGATGCAAATGATTATATTTTTGGTTATACCTGTGTCAATGATGTCACTGCTCGAGATCTTCAGAAAAAAGATGGTCAATGGAGCCGTGCCAAAGGGTTTGATACATTCTGTCCTTGTGGTCCGTATATTATTACGGATGTTGATTACTCTGATATTCTGATTGAAGGAATAGTTAACGGTGAGGTAATACAATCTGGTAAAACATCGCTGATGATTTTTAAAATACCTTTTTTAATCTCCTATATTTCTTCCGTAATGACTTTAGAACCGGGTGATTTGATTTCGACCGGGACACCGGCAAAAATTGCTCCTATGAATAAAGGGGATGAGATCGAAGTCCGGATAGAAAATGTCGGGAGTTTAAAAAATATAATGTCTTAAACTATTTCCTTAGTTTTTTGTAGAAGGAATGTAAGAAAAATAGATATATGACAGAAAGATTATATTATACAAATCCGGAATTGCTTCAATTTGACGCTTCAATTGTCAGTAGTGTTGAAAAGGATGGAAAATATCTGACAAGATTGGATAGGTCTGCCTTTTATCCAACATCAGGTGGTCAGCAGAACGACCTTGGTAAACTTAATGGTGTCGATATAATAGATGTTATTGAAGAGAATGACGATGTAGTGCATTTATCTGAATCTATAGTCGGAAATGAAGGTGTTCAGGTTACAGGTCTGATTGATGAAGAACGAAGGTTCTGGCATCGACAGATTCATTCTGCTCAGCATATCCTTTCTCAGGCATTTGCGAGACTACATGGACTTACTACAATGTCAGTTCATTTAGGTGATGAATATGGAAACATTGAAGTTGATTCTGACCATGTGAGTCAAAGTCAGCTTGATGAAGTAGAAAAACTTGCTAATCAGATTATTCGCGATAATCTTCCCGTTGATATACTCTTTATTGAACATACTGAACTTTCCAATTATCCTCTTCGGAAGGTTCCAACCCGTACAGGTCGAATCAGATTGATTAAAATCGGAGAAGTTGAATACTCAGCATGTGGCGGAACCCATGTCAATTCAACTGCCCAGGTACAATTAGTTAAAATTATCTCTACTGTAAAGATACGGGGGAGAACAGCTGTCAATTTTCTTTGCGGTACCAAAGCTGTTGAAGACTATTGTAACAGATATAAAATAGTTGCTGATGTCTCACAGCATCTGACATGCAATATATCTGATATTCCATCAAAGATTGAAAAGTTCGAAGCTGAGTTGAAAGAACAATCAAAAGAACTAACCAAACTTCAAAAAGAACTTCTTCCTGTTAAAGCAAGTCAATTTGCGGAACTAAAAATGTTGAAAAATAATATACATTATGTTGTCGCACCAGTCAGCGATTTAAATCAGAAGTTATTGGGAAATCTTTGTGGATTAGTTGCGGACGATATTTCAGGGATTGCTGTTCTAACCACAGATAAAAAAATTGCTATTGCTTCATCGGTGGAACAGGTAAACGCATCTGAAATTGCAAAAGTATTATCATCCGAATTAGGTTTTAAAGGGGGTGGAAATCAGAAAGCAGCTCAGCTTGGTGCATCGGAAACTGTTGATGTAAAAACAATAACAGAGAAAGTAAATATATTTTTAGATGAACTCTAAATACTTTAAAATCTGTATAACTCTTATTTTGCTTATTGCCAGTTCAATTGGTGCTGCCGATAGATTAAAGCTTGAGCATTCTGACAGGTTTGAAGTTGTCAATAAAACTGACCATTATGTTACTTATGTAACCGGTAATGTACACTTTATCACAAAAACGGGGGATATTTATTGTGATTCTGCCCGTTGGGTAAAAGGACAAGATGTTCAACTCAATGGGAGAGTTCATATTGATGATGCGAAATATAATCTGAAATCGGATTCAGCCTTTTATAATATCTCAACCGGTGAGTTCCTCGCATTAGGGCAGCATGTATCGCTTTGGTCATATAAAGATTCTTTGTTTGCTGTTGGAACCCATGCTTATTACTCTGAAATTGATTCTACATTTTATATGGAACATCGTCCGACAATGTATATCAATTACCCTGATACATTAGCCATGTATGAAGTTGTTGGCGACCGGATAGATTATAGTTCGGCCAACAAGACAGCTGAAGCATACGGAGAAGTAAATATTTCTTCAAATGAATTTTCTTCTCAATCCGGTTGCGCAAAAATGAACGGGGATGGTTCACAACTTGATCTTTATGATAAACCGTCAATGACTCACAAAGAATCTGTAATTTCCGGGGAATTGATTTCTATATATATTGACAAAAATCTTGTCGATTACATTGATGTGCTCGATTCAGCTCAGGGGAATTTTAAAGAACCGCTTGATAGCAGTTCGGTCTTTTACGATGAATCGATACTCAAAGGGAAAAGAATATTTATTGATTTTGTTGATGGAGATATCAGTACCATACTTTGTTACGGGCAAGCGTATTCCTGGTATTATCCATCATCCAAAGGGACCGGGCAGACTCAGGAAAATGTTGTCTCGGGTGATACAATCAAATTTTTTGTAGAAAAAGAGGAATTGCAGAAAATACATATAATCGGTGGTTCTCAGGGGACATATATGAGCGGGAAGGATAAGATGGTCGATTCAGCCCTTGTCCAGATTGTTGACACGATAGATTACCGTTCGGATTTCATTGAATATAATGTCAGAGATTCTTTGATTGAGCTTAAAAAATCAGCTAATGTTAAATCAGGGAATGTTGTTCTCGATGCACATATCATTGATTTTGATACCCGGAATAATATTATTGAAGCATTCTCAGCCGATGTAGAGGCTGATACTATTGTAAATCCGAATCTTCTTTCAACTCAGATTCAACCGAATGTTATACCTGTGATTTTAAAGGATGGTGACGACGAAATACTTGGAGATTATCTTTTATATTCCATTGATACTGAAAAAGGAAGAATCATCCAATCCAAGACTGATTACACTGACGGTCTCTATTATGGTAAGAAATTATTTCGGGAACAGAAAGAAGTTTACTATGTAAATGAAGGACGCTATACAACCTGTAATGCCACCGAACCGCATTTCCATTTCAAATCAACTACGATGAAAATGATTGAAGGGAAAAAACTGATAGCAAAACCGGTTGTCTTTTATATTCATAAGATTCCAGTACTGGCGCTTCCTTTTTATGTTTTCCCGCTTGAGAAAGGAAGGCATTCAGGGTTTCTTCCGTTTACATTTGGGAAATTCGAACGGGGGGAAAGATATGTCAGAAACGTCGGGTATTATTGGGCAGCATCGGATTACTTTGATGTAAAGGGAGCTTTTGATTACTATGAACAACGCCGGACTATCAATATGAACGGCCGTGTGAATTTTAAAAAGATCTATGTCTTAGATGGATTCGTAGATGGAAATTACACGCAGGAGACGAGGTACAGCTCAACAGTAGCTCAGGAATTCACCGATCCGCGTTGGACCCTGCAAGGAGCGTATAATCATACTTTTTCACCAACTTTTTCGTTACGTGCTTCCGGTTCATTCCAGTCTGACCCTTCATATTATACAGATTATTCACAAAACTTAGAAGAACGTCTCAATCGTTCCGTGAAATCTCATGTCTCAATTTCAAAACGATTTGAAAATAATATTTCATTATCAGCTCAAGTGAATCATACAGTCAACCTTGATACGGAAACACGCATTGATGACCTCCCGAATATGTCGGTATCCTTTCCGACAATCTATCCCTTTGGCTCCGGTTCAAAGAATGAGCAGGGAAGGCTTGAACAGAAATTTTACAATAAATTCTCATTGAGGTATAATCCTTCCCTTATAAATTACTCATATAGAACCCGAGCTGTTGATTTTATTGATTCAACTTATTCATTTGATACATTGACAATCGATACAACTATGTTTATAGACTCAACATTGTTATCGGATACATCTTATTATAGAACCCGGAAACGGTATACAAAGATACAACATAACCCATCATTGAATCTGCCCTCGGTACAGCTTGGCAGTTATCTGAATGTGGTACCTTCTGTCAGTTATAGTGAAACCTGGTTTAAGCTGTATGAAACCGACCAGTCAATTAATGCCGGCATTGATGCAGGTGAAACTTACCGAACCTACAGTTACAGGGCTGGAGTTTCTGCCAATACAAAGTTATACGGAACAATATACCCGCGCATATTCGGAATAGAGGGGATACGCCATGTACTTACTCCTACCGTAGGTTATTCATACACTCCGGATATACAAAGACACCCTGAAATCAGAAAATATGCCGGAGGTGGTGCATCTTCGATAAAAAGCCGTTCGATGAATTTCAATCTTAATCAGCTTTTTCAGGCAAAGATAAGTAAAGATGACATCGAGAAGGTTGTGCAACTTCTTTCTATCAATTCATCATTTAGTTATAACTTTGAAGCAGCAGAAAAACCACTTTCTGATATGAACACGACAATTAACGCAACAGGATTACCATATATTTCATCAGTCTCAGCTTCGATGCGTCATTCTTTTTATAATCCGGATACTGATGAACAGCAATTCCTTTCACCGTATTTGGAGAGTTTTTCAGTAAGGACCTCGCTTAATCTTGCTGGTAATCAATTTTTCTTTGATGATCCTGCTTCTAATGCTATACCTTTAGGTGCTGACTCCCCTGACGCTCTAAATCAATCTTACCAAACGCAAAATGCGGATATCAATGCGAACCGCGGCTGGTCATTTTCAGCAAATTACAGTTATTCCGAATCTGGCAGAGGTGCAAACTGGTCAAAATCGAGTTTTATCACATTCGCTTTAAGATTTAATCTGACACAAAATACAAGAGTTTCTTATAATCAGCATTATAATATCGAAAAAAATCTGACCATTAGTAACTCGATTAATATTGTCCGTAAAATTCACTGCTGGACCGGTTCAATTTATTGGGTACCAAGAGGTTCAAACCGGGGATTTGGATTCACTCTGTACGTTACCCAGCTTCCGGAAATAAAAGTTGATAATAATTACGATTCCTTTACCACCCAATCTCTCAACAGATAACCTCTTTTTACAAAATTGTTTTAGTTGACTCCATTTTAATAATTTTATTGTTTTTTGACAGATAACATAAGTTAAAACCTGAAATTTTAAATCCCATGGAGGGGTGACAAAATGACAAAAGATGAAATGATTGCTCTCATCTCCGAACAAGCTGGTATTTCAAAAAAACAGGCTACCGACGCCATGCAGACATTTATGGGTACGGTCACCAAACAACTTAAAGATGGTGAAAAAGTAAGTTTTTCAGGGTTCGGAACTTTTTCTGTTTCGAGCAGAAAAGCCCGCATCGGCAGAAATCCTCAGACAGGTGCTCAGATAAACATTCCGGCAACCAAGGTTCCTGTATTTAAAGCAGGGAAGCACCTGAAAGAAGCTATCAAGAAAAAATAGTTTTTAAGAATGGTAAAAATCAAGGCAGGGTCTGAAACTCTGCCTTTTTTTATATTGCTTTTTGAAAGGGAATTGTAAAAATTATTCAATATGGCTAAAAAGAAGAAAAAAGATAATTTTGCGAACAAACAGAAAGTTTTCGGTGTACTCCTATTTCTTATAGCACTCTTATTACTCGTATCTCTGATTACACACCGAACAACTGATGACTCACGAATATTAGGTGAAGTCGATGCCCGCATATCTCCGTTTGAGACTCAATACCTCAATCAGGGTGGAATGGTAGGAGCGTATCTCTCATACTTTACACTTACATTTATGGGCTGGCTGGCATTTTTTATACCTCTCGGGATATTACTAATATCGTTTAAACTATTCCAATCCGAAATTGCAGAAAAATTAAAACTGAATAGCTCTATATTATTTGTCGTCTCGTTACTCGGGACGATGCTCTACAATATTCATGTCCTTGCATCACGATCTCTTTCTATTGAGCTTGATTCTGCGGGAGGTTATTTTACGGAAAAGTTGACCTGGCTGTTTATAAAAATTTTCGGTGAAATAGGCTCTTATATAATTGTCAGCGGTATTATATTGATTCTGCTGATGATATACACAACAATAACTCCGCTGTTAGCTTCCCGTATTAAACTGCCTAATATTGCGGGTTCCAAAGATACTTTTTCCTCGTTTTCAAAAGCAATAGCGTCGATGTTCAGTCTGAGTAAGATTAAAGAGTGGTTCTCCTCTGAAACTGAGGATAATGAAAATGATGACGAGTTTGATGAAAAATATCCTGCTCTTGCCAAACAGAAAGAAGATAAATCTAAATCAAGTAAAATCCGTTTAAAGCGAAAAGAAGAAGATACTTCACCTCAACTTGATTTTGATAATACACCTGAAAAGGAAGATGAAGAACCGGAGGAAAAAGCTCATACAAAGTCAACAGGGAAGTCCCTGAATAAAGCTGAGCAGTTACAGATGGATTCTCTTACTTATATGTATCCCAAGACAGATCTTCTGAATGCAAATCCCCATAATGATGAACCAATAGATCATGAAGAATTGAAATTTACAGCCAAAATGTTGCGGGAGACTCTCGAAACATTTAACGTAAAAATTGAAGGTGAAATCGCTTATTACCCAGGACCAATTATTACCCGATATGAATTTAAACCGGGAACCGGTGTAAAAATTAATCAGATTGTAAATCTTGCCGATGACCTCGCTTTAGCACTTAGAGCAAAACGCATTCGTATAATTGCCCCGATACCCGGTAAAGCAGCAGTCGGAGTAGAAATTCCGAACCGAAAATCTCAAATGGTATATCTGCGGGACATAATTGAATCGAGTCAATATGCCAACTCCAAACATATTCTTCCCCTTGCTTTAGGTAAAACAACTTCGGGAAAACCGTTTGTAGCTGATCTAACCAAAATGCCTCATCTTTTGATTGCCGGTGCTACCGGGTCAGGTAAATCAGTAGGTATGAATATTATGATTACATCATTTTTGTATCGATTGCATCCTCATCAGGTCAGGTTTATTTTTATCGATCCGAAAATGCTGGAGCTTTCTGTTTATAAAGGCATTCCACATCTGGGACGTCCTGTTGTAACAAAGCCAAAACGGGCGGAAAAAGTTCTCTCAGATGCTGTTGTCGAAATGGAAAACAGATACCGGAAGCTTGCAAACGCCTCGGTTAGAAACATTGCAGATTTTAATGCAAAACAGACTGATGTAGAAAAAAAGATCCCATATATTGTTATCTGTGTTGATGAGCTTGCTGATCTTATGATGTCTGCGACCTCTTCAAAGATTGAACTGCTGATAACAAGACTTGCTCAAATGTCTCGTGCTGTTGGCATACATCTTATTCTGGCTACACAGAGACCATCTGTTGACGTTATAACCGGCTTGATTAAAGCTAATTTTCCGGCAAGGATAGCTTATCAGGTATCCACAAAAGTAGATTCCCGAACAATTCTGGACGGCAATGGGGCTGAAAAATTACTTGGTAACGGTGATATGCTTTTTCTTGAAACAGGACAACCGGAACCTATTCGTATCCATGGTGCTTATATTTCCTCTGAAGAAACTGATGCTATTGTGACCTTTATCAGGGATCAGGGTATTGAAATGATGACTATAGAATCTATCTCACAGTCTACAGGTGAACCTACATCAGCTGAGGTTGATTTTGGTGATCCCTTGTTTAAAGAGGCATGTGAAGTCGTCATACGTCACAAGCAGGGTTCGGTTTCGCTTCTTCAACGACGACTTGGGATAGGCTACCAACGTGCAGCAAGATTGATTGATAAACTTGAGCAGGCTGGTATTGTCTCTTCCTTCGATGGTTCAAAAGCCCGGGAGGTTTTAGTCGATAAAACTTTCCTTGAAACCCTAATGGCGTCAAACGGAGCTGCACCGAAAATGACTTCTTCGGAACAGAACCAATAACCAGACCCAGCGTATAACAAATATGAAAAAACTATTGCTGTTTATCATCTTATGCTGTTTTATCAGTTCGGCAAAAGCTGATAATTTTGACAAATTAAAGGTAAAATTATCAAAAACACCCTGTATTTCATTTGAATTACTGAGTGTTATTGAATCTGATATCTTTGAATCGGTTGATACTACCTATTCTGAGGCTATAATCAGTATGGACGGAAGATATTCGATCAAAGCAGGGGATGAGGAGTATAATTTTGACCGAAATCTCTACTACACGTACTCAAAAAGCAATAATCAGGTGATTTTAGAAAAATCATATTCTGAAGCAAATGACAACGTTATCTTTCTCACAAAACTTGACGAATTGTATAAATCTTATATACTTACACCAGATTTAAAGTATAAACTGGTTAAAGTTGATTCAATTGAGAGTGACTCTCCGGATTCCCTGATTATTGAATTACAAAAAAAGAAAGCGGAACTTAAGCAGATTCAGTTTTATGATATAAATGAAGATTTGAATAGATTGATATTTTTAAAGCAAAACTATCTTAACAAATGTAGTGATTCGATCTTCACACCGGTATATCCTGATTCTGTTGATGTCGTCAAACTCTGATGAAATTTTATGTACATAAATTAGGTTGTCCTAAAAATGATGTTGATGCTGATTATATCTACGCAAGACTGATCAACGAAGGACATACTCCGGTCCGGGACCCGGATAAGGCTGATTCGATTATTGTCAATACCTGTGGTTTTATTCTGCCGGCTAAAGAGGAATCGATTAATGAAATTCTTCGTTTTGGTCAACTCAAAAAAGATGGAATACTGAAAAATCTATATGCGTCCGGTTGTCTGTCTCAGCGTAACGGGGATGAACTCCTCAAGGAGATGCCTGAGCTTGACGGTGCCTTCGGACTTGGAGCTTTGGATTCGATGGCAAAGATTATCGGGAATTCATCTAAAACAGATAAAACGATAAAAATGGAAGCACGGAAACTTGGCTATCTCAGTTGGAATAATCGGTTTATATCTGATGATTATCCCTATGCTTATCTGAAAATATCAGATGGCTGTGACCGTGGATGCACCTATTGTGCTATTCCCGGGATGCGGGGAAAGTTCCGTTCAAGACCTCTTGATTCGATATTACGTGAGGCTGAATATCTTGCTCAAAACGGTAAAAAAGAGATTATACTCGTTTCTCAGGAAGCAACTCTTTATGGATATAATTACAAAGGTGATAACCCTCCGAATATTATCAGGTTACTTCAGGAGTTAGAGAAGATTGAAGGTATTGAATGGATTCGATTGATGTATCTGTATCCCGCAGAATTATCCGAAGAAGTTATTGAGTATCTGGCTGGAGATAATAAGACAGTGAACTATTTTGATCTTCCTTTCCAGCATGTCAACTCGAATGTTTTGAAACGTATGCAGAGAAATGTTGATCGACCGCATATTGAAAAATTGATTGAAAAGATACGAACGATTTCAAAGAATGCTGTTCTTCGGACGACGTTTATAGTCGGATTTCCCGGAGAAACCGAAGAGGAGTACGAGGAACTAAGAGATTTCATAGCCGAGCAAAAATTTGACAGGATGGGGGTTTTTACCTATTCATCTGAAGAAGGTACGCCGGCTCATGAAATGGCTGACCAGATACCAGAAGATGTTAAAAATCAAAGACTTGATGAACTGATGCTGATTCAGCAGGAAATTGCATTTGAGAAAAATAACAGCTTGTTAGGCTCAACCCAAAAAGTTATTATTGATTTTATCGACGAGTCATCATTAGCTATTGGTAGAACCTATGGAGACTGCCCCGATGTTGACTTAGAGGTATTTATCTCAGGTGCGGAGCTCTCTGTAGGAGATATGGTCAATGCTGAGATTATCAGAGCAGAAGGATATGATCTGTTTGGGAAAATTGTGAAGGATTAACGATGCTTCAATTTGAAAAATTAGGACTCTTTTTATCAAAGCCGGTTTCGATTCTGCTTGTAGTTATTTATCTGCTTCAATCCGGACTGTTGATTTATTTAATTACCGACAAATTTGATTTGGAAAAACAGATTCGTTTTCAGCAAAAACGAATTGATGAACTTGAAGAAAAACTTCAGATATTCAAGGCAATCGAAGACATACAAATAGGTTTCTCGGATCAGGAAGTTGGCAAGCTTGCAAACACTATCTATGATGAAAGCAAAAGATACCATTATGACCCTATGTTTGTACTGGCAATAATCATGACTGAATCTTCTTTTAAAAAAGGGCAGAAATCTAATTTTGGTGCCAGAGGTTTGATGCAGGTTGTACCGTTTGTCGGAAAAGACCTCGCCTCCCGATCTGGGATAGACTGGGATGGTTCGGGTACATTATTTCAGCCGGAGACTAATATTAAGCTCGGGACTTTACATTTGTTTGAACAAATCCTTGAGTTTGGTGATATAAATAAGGCACTGGTTGCCTACAATATGGGTGAAACCAGAGTGCGCGGAATGCTCAGGCGAAATACGCCGCTTCCGGATAGATATATTAAAAAAGTTTTAAACAATTATAAGAACCTCAAGGAGACTTACCAGAGTTGAATATACAGAAAACAGGCATAACAATTCTACTTCTGCTGATATTATCGATATCTTATATCGGTTGCGGTAGTGGTGGTGGAAATAAACTGAGTACATTACCGTCCTATGAGTTATTTAAACTCGGAAAACAGAAGTACGATGAAGAAAAATATCTTAAAGCGTTAGATTATTTTCAGGCATTGGTTTATAACTATCCCGGAGAATCAATAGTTGATACTGCACAATATTATCTTGCCCTTTCATATTTTGGACAGGAAGAATATGATCTGGCTCAGGTTGAGTTTAATCGTTTAGTGTTAAATTATCCGGCATCGGTCTTTTTTGAAAATTCAATCTTTATGAAAGCGGTCTGTTTTTATGAAGGGACTCCTACGCATTTCGGGCTGGACCAATCTGATCTGAAAATAGCTATAAAGCAGTTTGAGGATTTTATCATAGACTATCCGGAATCAGAAGTTATCCCCGATGTACAAAAATATCTGAAAGAAGCTAAAACAAGGCTCGCTCATAAAGATTACAACAGCGGTGTTACTTATGTCCGGATTGGTACCTACAAAGCTGCTGAGATATATTTTCAGCGTGTAGTCGATAATTATACAAACACGGAATATGGTCCGCTGGCAACTTATGGACTTGCTGAAGTTGAATTTAAACTTAAGAAGTTTGATGAGGCAAAATCTAAGTTTCAGGATTTTACAATTGTATATCCGGAACATGAACTTATCCCAAAAGCTCAAGAGTATATCGAAAAATCAGCACTCAAAAGCGGAATTAAAGCATTTGAGGCTAATGAATTTACAA
>QQUK01000038.1 GCA_008501655.1 Calditrichota bacterium | reverse complement strand
TTTCTGCTTCAGATGTAACTTTTCTTGGATGAGATGTTGACTCTGCTTCTGTCAACGTTTCATAAGAATTATCGCTGGTATATGTATTTAAATAAGATCCAGATGTCGTACCAAGAGCAACCGACTCAGACTGAGCATATGCTTTAGTCGACGTAGGTGGCGGAGGAGTTGTAACAGTGATGTAATCAGTACGGGTCAAGAAATCAGAACCGCAGGCATTGGTTACAGTTTGAGTAACAGTATAGGTACCGGCAGCTGTATATGTGTATGATGGATTTGCCTGAGTTGAAGTTCCACCGTCTCCAAAATCCCAGCTATACGATGATGCACCGCTTGACTGATCGGTAAAATTTACCATCAACGGATAATCACCAGATGTCGGTGAACCAACAAATCCGGCTGTAGGAGCAACACAAGGATCGACTGTAATATAGTTTGTTCGGGTAAATACATCCGACCCACAGGCATTAGATGCCGTTAATGTTACACTATAGGTTCCTGCAACAGTATAGGTATAGCTTGGATTTTGTGCAGTAGATGAACCACCATCACCGAAATCCCAGGACCAACCGGTTGCATCTGTTGATTGGTCAGTAAAATCAACGGTCAACGGTTCGATACCTGAGGTAGGTGTACCTGTGAAATCAGCAGTAGGACCTCCGGATACTGTAATATATCCGGTTTTAGTTGCAACATCATCACAACTCTGTGAAGAGCTTGAAGCCGTCAAAGTAACCGTATATGTACCTGCTGAATTATAGGTATAGCTCGGGTTCTGTGCAGTAGATGTACCACCATCACCGAAATCCCAGGACCAGCCATCAATGTTGGTACCGCTTGAAAGATCGCTGAAGTTCACAGACAAAGGCGCACAACCGGAAGTTGTTGTACCTGAGAAATCAGCAACGACATCACACTGTGTTCCTGTATTAACAGCGTTATACAAATTGATACGACCTGCACCCATTTTGCCGATATAAGTGGATGTCAGTTCTGCGTCAATGTTATCTGCTGAGCTATACAGTTGTGACTCAACTTGAGATGCAGACCAGGTCGGGTTTTGTGACCAGATCATAGCAGCTGTTGCAGCAGCCATAGGACATGCCATCGATGTACCATCCAAAGCAGCCCAATAGTCAACATTTGGATCTGCATGATCATGATATGTAGAATATATACCGGTTCCCGGTGCTGAAATATCAACCCAGGTACCATACGTAGTAAATGAAGCAGCGCCATCGTTTTCATCGGTAGCAGCAACAGAGATACAATCTGAACGACTATTTAAGTAACCCGCTGTTTGTGTCCCATCATTACCAGCTGCAACAAAAATCAAACCGCCATTAGCAATAAAATAGTCAGCAGCAGCAGCAATACCACCTGAGTTAGAAGAACCCCAGGAACAGGAAGCAATACGTGCTCCATTGTCAGCAGCATAGTAAAATGCTTCTGCGGCTGCATCCATAAGAACAACACCATATTCCTGACCAAGATAGTTGTAGGAATACCCCATGCGGAGTGGCATAACTTTGACGCCGTTACCATATTCAGCCTGGGAACCATTCCCCCAGCCACCGGCAACACCAGCCATACCATAACCATCATTAGTCATCATACCAACGATACCGGCTGTATGAGTTCCATGACCGTTAAAATCTCTCGGGTCGTTATCCTGACCGGAGCAGTCTTCACCATTCCAACATTGTGTCGTTGATGAGATAAAATCGTATCCGATCCAGTCATCAACATACCCATTCCCATCATCATCAACACCTGAAGTACCGTTTAACTCTGCATTATTTATCCACATATTACCACGGGCAGCATCTTCGGTTGTCGGAGATGCATTTACACCACCTAAATCCTGGTGGTAATATCTGGTACCGGAATCAAGAATCGCAAGGATAATAGATGCATTACCAGTCTGGATATCCCATGCTTCCGGTGAATCTATATCGTCGTCATTTGCCTGATTATGATACCATTGGTATGGATCATAAAAACCATCATTCGGAGTTGCATACATAGAATGTATACCAATCGGTTCTACAGATGCGACTGCAGGGACTGCACGATATGCATCCATGACCTCCTCAAGCTCCCCGACATTAAATGTGACCTTATAATTTTTTGAAAGTGCCGGAGCTTTTGTTTCAGAGCCGGCAAATTGCTGTTCGATTTTTGAGACAGCATACTTATCTGAAATGTTATCAAATTCGGTAACACCGATATGAACGGTAGCTGAAGATGACATGCTCATATTAAGTTTACCAATGTCATCTTTCATGACAACGACAATTCTGTCTGGGACGTAGCCAAGAAAAGACGGCACGTTGTGATCCCGGTCTACATTAAGAACTTGATTCGCTGATGCAGACAGTGAGAATAGAATTGTAATAGCAAATAGTAGTACAATGATTCTTTTCATACATCCTCCAATCGGAAATTGACGGTTAGTTTATCTTTACTGATTGTTGAATAATAATATCACCTCCTGATACGGAAAAACAGACATAACTCTGCCTCGGGTTTGTACGGTTCAATTATTTGTAATTTGCTGTTTGATAAAGAAGTATTCAGTTTACCAAGTCAAATGTCAAGGAAAAACATAACATTGATCAAAATGTATAAAATGATACAAGTTAATGAAAATTAACTTACGGACGACAATTCCTGCAAGGAGATAGACCTTCAATATATCCATCTAATCGTGAACTATATCTGATGTAGTTCTCTTCTGATAATTTCAGGGAGTTGCATCCCGGACGATGAAGCCTGTATGAACCTGGAGAACTTAGATAATAATCTTCTTCTATCTTTTCAAGTGACCAAATTCCATCTTTATTGGTTATTGCCTCTATTTGAGAATGGAGTAACTCCGAAGTTCTCCGGTTTTTTGCATTATCCTTAAACAGATACAGATAGCCAAGTCCGTTATCCAGAATTGCTTTGTTAACAAACACAGAATCAAGGTAGACGTAAGCAAGAAGCCTCCCGTACCGGTCTCTTCTGTAACTACCATATTCAAGATTGACAACTTTGCCTAATAGGAGATCATTAACAAAAGATTTTGCTTCATCATAATAGAGTTCATCTTTTTCGGGTGTATCAACCGACAATATTCTGACTCTGTCTCCCCCGGTTATTTCGAATGTGTCACCATCAATGACTTTAACAACAGTAAATCGCCCCGGAACAGCTGTATCATCCCCGACATCTTCAACAAGCCGGAACAGTAAAATAAACAGAAGAATGATAAGTATATAAACAATACTTATTTTTTTCTTACGCTTCCTCAACTAACACCTCAGAATAACCTTGCTCATTGCGGACAACTTCAATTATCTGTTCAACCCCGTCTTTTATTGAATCTATATGTGTAATCAGGATAATCTGGGGGAATCTATGTTTCAGCTTGGTCAAAGATTTTACAATCAGCTCTTTTCGCTCCTCATCCTGTGAACCGAAAACTTCATCTAATATAATGAAAGAACTATCCATACCTGCAGATTCTGTCAGAGATATAGATATAGCAAGCCTGAGACAGAGATTTGCAAGATCCTTTTCTCCCCCTGAAAACCGTTCAATACCATAATATTCGCCATTATCCATTACTCGAAGTTCATATTTATCATCAAGCTCAACCATAGTATATTTATTATCAGTCATTTCATTAAACAATCGTGATGAGCGGTCAGCAAGGGTTGGTCGGATGGAAGCAATCAACTGCTGCCGGTATTCAGTCATCAGAAAAACCAATTTCTCCAGATGGTAATGGTCGTGTTTCAACCGTTCCAGTTCTTTTTCATTTTCTGCAAACGTCTCAATTCGTTCCTGATTGCGTTTGATATCATTTTGAACAAGCTTTTTCTCTGAAAGAATATTTTGATATTCACTGTTTATCTTTTCATACTCTTTTTGAAGAGCATTAAACTCCTCAGCTGATTTTTGAAACTGTTCCTCGCTGAAGCCGAGTGACCCAAGTTGCTTTTCAAGAGATTCCTGCTCATTTAAAAACTCCACCATTTTAGCTTCAGTCGATGTCAGCTCTTTGACAAGCTCCGGCAATCTCTCGATAGTAGTCTGCTTTCTGGAAATATCAATTTTCAATCGGTCATACTCTTTCTGCTTTTCAAGAAGATTCGAATACTCTTTGGCATCAAAAAGTACATCACCGACTTCATCTATTTTATTCTGAAGATTTTTAATTTCAACAGCTCGCTCAGATATTGACTTTATAAGGTTGTCATGATCTTTTTTGTTACTCTCAAACTGTTGAGTTTTTTCATTTAACTCCTTGAGTTTTATCTCAGCTGCCTCTTTTTCCGCCTTAAGCTTTGACCCTTCCTCTTTAAGCTCCTGAAGAGTTGC
>QQUK01000134.1 GCA_008501655.1 Calditrichota bacterium | reverse complement strand
GCGCTTTTTATTGTCGGCTGTGAAGGTGAAGATAAGATTGTAGAAGTGCCGATTGATGAAATTCCACAACCACCTCTCGGAGTTTATTCCATTTCAGGTGACCAGTCTGTTATTGTTGGCTGGTTGGTTTCTTATGAAGCTGATTTGGCTGCATTTGAGATCTGGCGTTCTACGGATGATGTAAACTACTCATTAGTTGGTTCTGTTGCAGCAGATCTATCAGCCTTTTCTCAAGAGTTTGTTGATAATACTGTTCAAAACGGTGTGACATATTTTTATGCTGTCTCAGCAATAGATGATGCCGGTCAGGAATCAAACTTTGATTATAGTGTTGAAGGCAGTGCTGCTGATACACCAAGACCACAAGGTGTTGTAACTTTGTATGACATGGGAAGCTTATCACCTGAATATTCTGGATTGGTTTTGGATTCTGTACCGGGTCGTGCTTGGCATGATAATGTAAATACAGATATATATATAGATAGTGATGTTAATTCATTGTATATCAATGCGGGTAACTCAACAGGTACTAACGATAATGTTGATATTCAGGATATGGGCTATACTGAAGATATTTATGAAATCAATGTAGCTCCGTCTGACGGTTGGTCTTCAAATGGCTGGGCTGAATTAATTGTCGGGCATACTTATGTAATTTGGGATTCAGATAATTTCTTTGCGAAAGTCAGAGTTATTTCAATGACTGCAACGTCTGTAAATTTAGAATGGGCATTCCAGCTTCAGAATGGTAATCCTGATTTAGCTCCGCAGATGCAGATTGAAAAACCGGCTCAATTAGGTAAAGTAACGCAGGAGCGTCGTGCTTCTGCATCAGAATAATTAAAGGAAGGTGAAACTATGTTTAAGAAAATGAAACATATCTGGTTGACGGCTCTTGTGGCTGTCCTGTTCATACTTCCGGTCAAGGCTGAGATACAAGCCGATTATGATAACAACGGGCAGAGTTATAATTACGGCGGCTCAGTTGACCGCATAGTAAAAATAGACAGATACCTTGATGTCGAAGTCTGGACAAATAACACGGACAATGAATTTTATGTCGGTGATAATATCGTCCTGAACTTCAGAGCTAACAGAGATGCGTTTGTCGCAATCTATTCGATAGATACAAAGGGAAGAGTCAATCTTCTTTTCCCGGCATCCCGCTATGATGAAAATTTTGTAGAAGGCGGGGAGACTTATCGTCTGCCGGATTATTCCGATGACTTTGATTTTGTCGTCGCCGGTCCGGAAGGTGTCGAAACTATTCAGATAATAGCATCAAAAGAGAGATTCCCGATTCCGGATTGGTATCCGAACTCAGGTATCGTAATGGATATTGACGACCGCTTTGAATTTGCCGATTACGTCAATAGCCGGTATTTCCTCTCCTACGATGGACAGCGCTTTGCGTTTGACCGGGCTTCAATCTATATCAACGAATGGGAAGATAATTATTATCGCCCGGTCTATTACCCGGACTATCCGAGTTGGACGGTCTATGGTAATGTATATATAGATTACCCGTACGGTGCATCGGTTTATATTAACGGTGTTTACTGGGGATGTGCTCCGCTTTATATCCCGAGAATCTGGGTCGGATGGCACACCGTAACGCTGTATGACCGCTATGGACATTGCTGGGAACATGATATGCATATTTCCCGATATAATACTGTTGTTCTCGATAGAACGATTGTACGTCCATCTCCGTCCATCCGTTCAAAATATAAAGAAGTACGGACCGTAGGGTATCGCGACCCTGTTAAAAATGGTTACCCGAATTATAAAGATAAAAAAGTCGTTCGGACAGCGAATGGCGGCACCAAGAAAATCGTAAATAACAAAACGACTACGGTTACCAATACGACTATTAAAAAGAAATATGTTCGCGGTTCATCTGATCTTGTTAAAACAAGCCGTGGCTATGAAACTACCGGTAAGACGGTAAATAAAAGAACTCCGGTTACCCAGCGTGAAAAAGCTCTTAATAATTCGTCGACAAGGTATGAAAAACAGAGTACAAGTTCCGGAACCACTAAGCCCGGAAGATATGAAAAGAGTACTGATTATAAAAGTACCGGAAAATCTTACGATAAATCTTCGAAGAAGGGAAGTAGTTCGAAATCTTCAAATTCTTATCGGAAATCAACCGGTTCGAAATCTTCAAGCTCTTCCAAAAAGTCGAAGACGTATAATAAGACTACAAAGAAAAGCAGTTCGAGTAGTTCCAAGAACTCCGGTTCTTACAAAAAAGCAGCTCCGAAGAAATCATCTGGCTCAAAAGCTTCAGGTTCTAAATCCTCCGGATCATCTAAAAAATCCGGTAGTTCTAAGAGTGAAAAGTCAAAAAGTTCTTCTTCGAAGTCAAAGAAAAGCAAACGCTAATATCTTTCCACATATGGTAATTTCAAAAAGAGTGTCTTTGGACACTCTTTTTTTTATGTCATATCAGCAGTCAAGATATATGTCTAAAAGAGAGGAAATCACTGAATTATGAGAGAAATATCTTCAATTATGTCTAAAATATACATAAAAATAAAAATATTGTTAAAAATCGCCTTAATATGAAAATAATATTGAACCTTGGAGCTTGACTTTCGTTATAAAAAATGCTAAAATTAACATGACTGCCACCGATACTGACAATGTGGCATATATATAGAAGGTGTTGGAAGATATGGCTTTTGAGAGCTTAACAGACCGTGAAAAGACGATTCTTACGAATCTGATAAATTACTATATATCGACTGCTGATCCGGTCGGCTCCCGGGCTATTGCAAACAAGTTTGACATGGGAATATCTTCTGCCACAATTCGAAATACTCTCCAGGACTTAGAAGAGATAGGACTTGTTCAGCAACCGCATACTTCGGCAGGCAGAATACCTACAGACTTGGGGTATCGTGTTTATGTAGACTATCTGTTAAAGCCTGAAATGCTTTCAGATATTGAAAAGCAGCAGATTAAGCAAACGTTACTTCGGGAAGGTCGTGGTGTTAATGAGATACTTGGACAGACCTGTAAAGTTTTATCGGCAATTACGACTCAGTTAGGTGTTTCAATAGCTCCGAAATTTAAAAGTGGTATCCTCAAACGTTTGAATCTTATTCCGGTTACATCTGAACGGGTGATGGTCGTTATCGTTTTAAAAAGCGGATTAGCTCGCTCGATGATTATTGAAGTAGAAGTTCATTTTAAAGAGAAGGAACTTGCTGAAGTAGAAACAATTTTAAATGAACGCCTTTCCGGTCTGAGTTTGGGTGAAATCAATGAATCGATAACTGAGCGACTTGCCAATGTCTCCGGTAACGGGAAATTGGTTAAATTGTTTATCGAGTCGAAAGATAAAATCTGGTCGGAACCTAAAAGTGAAGATATTTATATCTCCGGAGCTGAGAATCTGGTTCGACAACCTGAGTTTAAAGACCTTTTGCGGGTATCTGATTTGATGAAGCTTTTAGAAAATGGTTCGGAACTTTCCGAATTTATCAGCAATGTTGAAAATGAAGGGTTGATTATCACGATTGGTGCTGAAAATAAATTTCAGGATGTTATCGACTGTTCATTGGTAACATCAAAATATAAGGTTGGAAAAGTAACCGGTACGATCGGTATCATAGGTCCGACTCGCATGGCATATAGTAAGCTTGTTTCTGTCGTTGAATATACAGCAAGAACGATTTCTGATTTACTTTCTGATGAAGCAAAAAAGGATAGCGAATGAAAAAGAGTAAAGAAAAAAAAGAAAAGAAAAGTGAAGATTTGAAAACAGAAGAAAATGCCTCTGTTGAAGCAGAAGTAGATGATTCGGAAGTTGATTCTGATGACTCTACAGAAGTAATGGCGGAGGAGATTGTTGAAGAAGTTGCTGAAGAAACAGAAGAAGAAAAGCTTCGTGCTAAAGTAGCCGAGCTTGAAGAACGAATTCTCCGCAATTCTGCTGAATTTGAAAATTATAAAAAACGGACAGCACGACAGTATGATGATATGGTTAAGTTTGCCAATGAAAAGACAATCAGCGAGATGCTTGAGATTGTGGACAATTTTGACCGAGCCTTATCTCAGAAAAACGAAGAACTTGAACTGGAGTCGTTTAAGGAGGGGATTGCTTTAATCAATTCCCAGATGCATGATCTGTTACATAGATACAATGTCAAACCTATTGAATCGCTTGGTAAGCCGTTCGACCCGAATCTTCATGAAGCGATGATGCAGGTTGAATCGGATGAATTCGAAGAAGGCTGTGTTGCTTTTGAGATGAGTAAAGGATATCTGATGGGTGACAAAGTTATTCGTCATGCTAAAGTTGGTGTTGCGAAAGCAAAACAGGAAGAGACTGAAGAAAAATAATATTATATAGATTGATTGGCTGAACGAAA
>QQUK01000033.1 GCA_008501655.1 Calditrichota bacterium | reverse complement strand
TACATCAGTTTTGCTGTTTCAAGCATCGTCGGAAGCATCCGTTCGATTTCCTGCCTGCGTGAACCGGGAAGCAGAGCGAGATGACCGACTTGCGGTGCTGGGGATGCGATATATTCCTTCGGGATATCTTCAAGCAGATAATGTCCGACATATTTGACATTGACACCGGAATCTTTATAAAAATGTTCTTCAAACGGCAACACCGGAATCATCAAGTCGATATATTTCTGAACCTGCTCGATTCGTTTTTTCCCCCATGCCCAGAGTTGCGGAGAGATATAATAGACAATCGGGATATCTAAATCTTTCAGTTTTTTGGCAAGACGGAGATTAAAACCGGGATAGTCAACCAGGACAATCAATTTAGGTTTTCGTTTTTTTATTTCAGCAAGACATTGATTAAACAGTCTGCGGAAGAAAAAATATTGTTTGGCTACTTCCCAGAACCCGATTACCGCGAGGTCCTCAGGATTAGCAAGCTGTATCTGTCCGAGTTGTTTCAGCCGTTTCCCTCCCAAGCCGAAAATTGTAACATTTTTTTTGGCAAGCAGAGACTCTATGACTTTGGCAGTTGCATTATCACCCGAAGGATCCCCGGCTGACAAAAAGATCGACTCCTCAGCCATTAACTATTTTCTCCGCCTAAATGTCTCGCTGATGATTCTTTACAAATTCGTTCGACTTCAAGAGCAACTCTCAGAGCTTCTGATGCCTGACTGACCGAAACGGTAACATCAGTATCATTTATGATTGCATCCAAAAATGCACCTAACTCGGCACCAAGCATATCCTGACCGTTGTCTTCTTTTTTATTGTAGAGTACATCTTTTCCTGACTTCCCAAGTGGTACCCGGAAACCTTCACCATCATCCTCTTTTGAAGCGAGCTGGTAGATATCCGCCTGCTTTTTGGAAAGGTCTAAAGAAAAATATCCGGATTGCTGGAAAAACCTGAGTTTCCGCATCGGATTCAAAGAGATTCGTGATGCGGTGAGATTTGCAACAGCACCATTCTCAAATGTTAATCGTGCATTGGCGATATCAATCTGATCGGATATGACAGCAACCCCGGATGCCTGGATATCTTTCACTTTGGTTTTGACAAATGTGAGGACTAAATCAATATCATGAATCATCAAATCAAGAATAACAGCGACATCAGTTCCACGCGGGTCAAACGGTGCCAGACGGTGTGCTTCAATAAATGACGGATTTACTTCATAGGCATCTAAGGCTGAGACTGCCGGATTAAACCGCTCAATCTGTCCTACGGTTACTTTGACATTATGCTCTTTGGCGAGATTGATAAGTTCTTCCGATTGTTCGATATTAAGCGTTACCGGTTTTTCAATCAGGCAATGGATCCCTAATTTGATAAGGTTTGATGCGATTTCATAATGAGCGGTAGTCGGAACTACGATTGAAACTGCATCGACTTCTTGAGATAGTTCTTCAAGTGAACTAAACGGTTTGATTTTGTATTGTTCAGCGAACTCTTTGGTTTTGTCAATATCGACATCGAACAGACCTATCAATTCAGATTGGTCAAGCTGCGACATCCAGCGGAGATGATGTTTCCCTAAAGCTCCGACTCCGACAACAGCTGTTTTTATTTTTGACATGTAGAGACTTTCTTTTATTTGTCATTGCAAGGCAATTTATCGCCGCCGCAATCTTTTTTTTAAGCTGGTAAGATACTATAGATAGGCTTCAGGGGAAAGGAGAAAATAATTTTTTAAGCTTTTGCTTAATAATAGTTTATGATAAAAAAAGCCAGGCATTTCTCCCTGACTTTTTTGATAATCTTATGAACTAAATACTACTTTACTACCTGCACCAGTTTTTTGAAATCATCCCCTTCAGCGACGACCTGCATCTCAAACAATGACATCTCCACGGAAGTCATCTGGGCACCTGCATCTTTTAATTTATCCAAAGCTAAATAATAATTACTTTTAAATCGTGATGATGTTCCATCGGTAACAAGATGAACTTCATAATCATTTTTCAGAAGGTCAAGACAGGTTTGATAGACACAGATATGTGCTTCAATCCCGCAAACCAAAACCTGTTTCCGTCCGGTTTCAGCGAGTTTTTCATTAAACCCGGGACCACCGGCACAGGAGAAAGAGGATTTTGTCAGAAGTTCAACACCATCCAGGTTTTCCTTGATTTCCGGAACAGTTTCACCAAGCTTGTCGGGAAGCTGTTCCGTCCAGATAATCGGAATGTTAAAAGCCTTCGCTCCGGCAATCATCCGGTTGATATTTTCAAAGAGCCGTTTATGTTTATGCATCAAGGTTGCAAGTTTCCCCTGAACATCGATGATGACTAAGACTGCGTTTTCTTTTAGTAACATGAGATTAGTTCCTTTAATTTTTTGCATTCATAATTATCGAATCGATGAGAATGTAAATATGAATTTAAAAAGAAGCAAGTGAAGATTGTAGGAGGGATTATTCCCAGCTGAGATTTTCCAGGAGAAGACGCATTTGCCCGGCATTTTTTGCTTTTCGGCTTATTAAAGTCCGCTTCCGGCCCATGACAATCTGCTTGATATCCGGTCCGGCTGTTTTGTAACCTTTGGGACCGCCTATCATTTCAAACAGTACCGTTATCATATCGTAAATATCCTCCTGAACTTTCTCCTTTGATGGTCGTCCAAGATCAAAAAAGTCGATTAAGAAAATATCAAACGAAAGCCCTCTCCGTTTCACCATGATATTGTCCGAATGAATATCTCCATGGTACTGCCCCATGACATGGAACCGTTCAACTCCGCAGACTAATTCATAAAAAAGATGCAGAGCCTCAAATGATGAGAGACGTTTTTTCGGCTGTCTTTCCAGATATTCCGAAAGTATCTCCCCATCAGCAAAATCAGAAACAACAAATTCAACAGTCTCGCCGCCGACCCGGGAGATATCCCGATGATGATACTGAATCACAATCGGGCAGGATTTGAGCTTATGAATTTTAGATGCGTACGTCAAAACCTGTTTGCGGGATTCTTTACCGGGATAGAAAATCTTAGCAGCCCGAATGATTCCGGTGTGCCGTTCTTCGACTTTATAGACCTCTCCCTCATATCCCCGGCCGAGCCATTCGACAATATAATAATTCCGCCCGAGTGTCTGACCTTCTTTGAGTGAAAAATATTGTTCTTTTCGTGACATTTTCTTCCTTTGTTAAAGAGGAAATGTAGGTAATGGAAAGGTGAAATGCAAATTTTATTTGTGTAATGTAAAACTGTCAGGAATGGGTTCCTGACAGCGCAGTGAAAGGTATAGAAGGATATTAATAATGCAATTTAATTTACCATAAAAGAAGGGAACAGATGAATCTGTTCCCTTCAACATTTTCTGGATCACGGAACAAGTCCGGGATGATTTTTTATTGCGTCGTCAGGAACCTTTTCCTGACGAATTTATTTGACTATTCCCCGCTCGGTACTTGCAATAAAATCTAAGATAAGTTTCACTTCGGGGACAATGTTACCATCGGATTGAATTTTTTCAACAGCCTGTGTTGTATTCAACTGACTGTGAAAGAGAATTTTATAAGTAGCCTGAATCGCTTTAATTGCATCCGCTGAAAAACCACGTCGTTTTAACCCGACCGAATTGATACCTGCAATTTTAAGCGGGTACCCGCCGGCAAGTGCATACGGTATGATATCCTGCTGGACACGGAATCCTCCGCCAACCATGGCATGGGCACCGATTTTCGTAAACTGATGTACCGGCACTAGTCCCCCGAGGATAGCATAGTCATGTACCTCGACATGACCGGCTAAGTTTACCGAATTTGCCATGATGACATTGTCACCAATCAGACAATCATGGGCTACGTGTGAGTACGCCATCAACAAACAGTTCTTTCCGCATTCGGAACGGTTATGATAAGTCGTCCCGCGATTAAATGTGACAAACTCACGGATAGTAGTACCATCACCGACAATCGCTTTTGTCTTTTCTCCGCCGAATTTTAAATCCTGCGGTACGGTACCGATTGAGGCACCATGAAAAACTTTGACATCTTTACCAAGGACGGCACCTTCACCTAAAAGTACTGATGATTGTATCATACAATTATCACCAATTTCGACACCATCTTCGACTACCGTGTAGGGACCTATTTTAACATTCTCGCCAAGTTCTGCTTTGGGAGAGATTATTGCGGTTTTATGTATATCACTCATCGGTCTACCACCATTGCCATAAAGTCAGCTGATGAAACTAAATCTCCATCGACAAACGCCTTGCCGGACATTTTACAAGCTGACCGGCGGAAAGAGATCATTTCAAGTTCAAAGCGAAGCTGGTCACCGGGAATAACCGGTTTTCGGAATTTTGCATTATCTATCGACATAAAATAAACAACTTTTTCTTCAGGATTATCAACCGCATTCA
>QQUK01000186.1 GCA_008501655.1 Calditrichota bacterium | reverse complement strand
GGCAAAGGTCCGGTTCTTATGAATAGCAAAACGACCCGCGAAGGTTCCCACTCCGGTTCTGATGACCAGTCGTTTTATATGGATCCGGTCGAAGTCGATTGGCATACCCAAAACGACTGTATTCTCAAAGCTGCCAACACGCTTATCGAAGACGGTATTATTACCGGTAAAGAGATGATGGATATGTGGGAAGAGCTTGATGCGACTATCAACAAAGAATCTAAAAAAGCTGTTGATAATTTCACACCAAAAACAACCGAGATGATAAAAGATCTCGTTTATACCTACGATTTCGAAGACTGTCAGAAACGATGGAAAAAATTCCGCGATAACTCAAAATATGACCGGAAGAAAAAATATCAGGAATTCCATAAAAAAGGTTATTTCACATCACCGGATCTCCCTGAAAATATCGGTCCGATGACTATGCGTTTTGCCATCAACTATACACTCTTTGACCTGTTTATGTTATCTGAAGATGTCATCATGTTTGGTGAAGATGTCGCCGATTTCTCCGGACATATGGTTAAAGAAGTCAAGATGCAGGAAAAACTCAAAGGTAAAGGCGGGGTGTTCCTTGTCTCTAAAAACCTCCAGAGAGCTTTTGGTAATGACCGCTGTTTTAATACACCGCTTGATGAAGCCGGTATTCTCGGTCGAGCCGCCGGTCATGTCTATCAGGGTCGTCGGCCGATGCCGGAAATTCAGTTTCTTGATTATATGTCTCCGGCATATCAGATTCTGAAAGACCGTTTGGTTACAACGTACCAGCGTTCCGGTGGCCTCTTTAAAATGCCTCTGACCATTCGTACAACTTACGGTGGTTACAAACAGGGTGCCGGTGCATTCTGGCATTCAGAAGGTAACCTCGGTACCTGGATGAATATCCCCGGACTTCTGATTGCGGTTCCTTCAAACGCACGCGATGCTGCCGGTCTGTTGAAAACAGCATGGGCATCAGATGATGTTGTCCTTTTCTGTGAATCGGTTGCACTCTATAACCGTCGTGACTGGGAAGGTATCCCGATTGAAGATACTTATCCTGAAATTGACGAACTGATTCCGTTTGGTAAAGCAAAAGTCTACAACGAAGATTTTAATGATATCGGAATCATCACCTACGGTGCCACCCTCCAGATGTGCCGTAAAGCTGCTGAAGTCGTGCAGGAAAAAGGTATCCATGTCCGTATCATCGACCTTCGTACGGTCAAACCTATGGATAATGATGAGATTCTCAAAACAGCCAAAGACTGTGGTAAAGTCATCGTTGTTACTGAAGACCGGTTCCACGGTGGTGCTGCTGCAACTATTTCATCAATCATTACCGGAAATGAAGAAGGTCTGTTCCATCTTGAAGCTCCGGTGAAAACGGTCACAGCAATCGAATCACGAGTTGCTTACGGTGTTGACGGTGATAATGCCTGTCTACCGAATGTCGACAAGATTGTTGCCGCTATTGAAGAGATGCATAGCAGTTATTAGAAAATTGTCACCCTGAGTCCGCCGAGGCGGATCGAAGAGTGATCCCGATAGTCATGCTGAGCTTGTCGAAGCATATGCTTCATAAATCAAAACCGTCACTCGATTTGAGTGGCGGTTTTTTTTGTGAGTTGACTAATCATGGATACGATTGTATATTGTATTTTGATTTTGTTGATATGCTTCTTAGATATGGGAGGTTGTATATGGGTTCTACTTCGTTAAGATTTATTTTATTTTCATTTCTTTTGATTATAACATCAGGGTGCAGTGATGATCCGCCAACCGGCGGGGATGAAAATCCGCCATCAGTAGAAATTCTGTCCCCACTTCAAAATGATACATATTATTTATATGATTCAATTCTTTTTTCAGCAAATGTAACTTTTAACTACACTCATACAGAAAATAATTTAGAATGGAATTCAAGTATCGATGGGTTACTCAGTCACGATGATTCAGTTTTTATAGATACACTTTCGTTAGGTACACATCAGATTCAGCTAAGTGCAGCTGATAAAACAAATACTCCAAAAGCTTATGATTCGGTTACAATTTCAATAGTAGAAAATATGGTTCCTGAACCATCTATTATTGTCCCTGGAAATGATTCAGTACTTAATCTGCTTAGTGAGATTAAATTTATCGGTACAGCAACCGATTTTGAAGATGGACAACTATCCGACTCACTCTTGGAATGGTATTCGGATATTGACGGTTATTTAGGGTCTGGAGATACATTAGTTGTAGATTCATTATCTAACGGCGAACATATCATCAGTCTCAGAGCTGTAGATTTCAGAGGTGCAGTAGGTATAGATTCAGTTAGAATTTCAACTGTTTTAGGATATTCTCCCACCGTTGAAATTAACTCACCAGATGATAGTACATTGTATTTAATTGATGAATATGTAGTGTTTTCAACACTTGGTGGAGTTGATATTGAAGATGGTTCAATTACCGGTGCTGACCTTACCTGGAATTCAAGTATTGATGGTCCTATTGGCATAGGAACAACTCTTGTAACAAACTCATTGTCAGACGGTTTACATTCAATATACCTTCATGCAACAGACAGCCATGGAAATACTTCAGTTGATTCCATCTTTGTCCGGGTGACGATTTCATGGGAAAAAACTTTTAGCTTTATATCAACTGATTTTAGTTACTCCTTTTATGTTGAATCGGATAACAGTTACATCTTTACAGGTACTGAAGGTGAAAAGAATATATTCCTTGCAAAAACGGATTCCAAAGGTGTATTGCAATGGAAATCGCGGTTTTCTTCTTATGATGCGGTCGGGTATGATTTGATAAAAACTTCCGATCAACATTATCTGGTCGCCGGTAAGCATTCAGTTGTGTCAGGTGATGATCCTGATTTAGTATTAGTGAAGTTTGATTTGAATGGGGATGAAATCTGGAGTACATCAGTTGACAGTCTGTTTGGTGATGTCGGAAGTTCAGTTATCGAAACTCATGATGGTGGTTATATTGTCGCAGGACATACCAATTACCAGGGAAGTGCTAATGTTCAGGTTGGTTTTCTTGTTAAATTTGATGCTTCAGGAAATCTGCTTTGGGTAAAAAATTATCCAACAAGTCCTTACAGCTGCTTTACAAAGGTGTTTGAGCTGGATGATCATGGATATTTATTAATGGGGCTGATAGGTCAAGACTTTTATATGCTAAAGACTGATAGTATGGGTGTCAAAGACTGGGATAAAGTAATTGATAGAGGATCGATAATCTACGGATATTCAATCATTCAGGCATTAAATGGGAATTATTACATTTCAGGAAGACCGACAAATACAAATGCCCCACATTATTTCTATATGCTAGAAATTGATGACCAAGGTACAGTTCTACAGGAAGATAGTGTAGATATTGGATATAGAGTTCTTCCTCTAAATATGGTTCAAAAAAGCGATGGTAATCTGGTAACTATTGGATCAGATACCAGAAATCATATTATGAATCTTCAATTTAATTCGTCAGGCTTAAACATAGTATGGCATAGAATCCACAATACTTCTGGTAATAAAGCTGGATATAGTATTGATGAAACTATAGATCATGGATATATAGTTTCTGGTATGAGCCAATATGAAGGTGTCTATTTGCTGAAACTTGATTCTCTGGGAAACCTGTATCTCAAATAGAAGATAATATTATTATTCAAAACCGTCATTCGATTTGAGTGGCGGTTTTTTGTGAGTTGACAAAAGGATGAAATTATAATATATCTTAATATCTATGATTTGGTGTGTGAAGTGTCTTCTTTGATTGGAGGGTATAATGAGTTTAAGTTCAAAATTATTTTTTACCATACTTTCTGTTGTTGTAATAATCTCTAACATACAATGCAGTGATGATAATCCGGTTGCTGAAGTGAAACCGGCATTCAAGATTATATCACCTATAGAAAATTCAAATCATTTTTTAGGTGATACAGTTCAATTTATAGTTACAATCAACGATGCCAACTTTCAAAACTTGGGTGATTCAATGATCACTTGGACTTCTACCCATAGTGGGGAAATAGGAAAAGGTACAGATTTTGAATTCGATTCATTAGCGATTGGCGGGCACAGGATTACATGTACAGCTGAAAATCTAAGCGGTGGTTTGATATCCGATTCAATCGAGATAAATCTTTATGCTGCTTTTAACAAAATATATTCTGGTTTACGCAAAACAATAGGTCACTCTGTAATCGAATCGTCTGACAGCAGCTTTGTTGTCGCCGGTGAGATTGAACCGTCACATTCTAAAGATGCCTTTCTGACAAAAATTAATTATTTCGGCGATACCGTCTGGACTAAAAGTTTTGTAGGGAATGGTGATAAATCAATCTACAGATGTCTTCAGACTTCGGATAACGGATATTTATTAGGAGGATATACCTTTGCTGAAGGTGCCGGGGATGCTGATATCTATCTTAT
>QQUK01000067.1 GCA_008501655.1 Calditrichota bacterium | reverse complement strand
ATTAGTAATCAATTCAGGCATTTTATCTACCTGAATAAATTCATCCGGGTTAGGGTTGCTTTCAGCAAGTTCAAAAATAATGGGAATCTCAACCCAGGTATCAACCGGTTGGTCATTTTGGATACCCGGTTTAAATTTAAAAAGTAAAACAGCATCAAGAGCAGATTGGTCAAGAGCGGTATTTCCAGAGGACTCTGCTATAACTGTTTTTACAACATCTCCCTCGAGATTTACTAATGCTCGTACATTAACTTTTCCCTCAATCCCTTTTTGTTTACAGTCGCTTGGGTATACTGGTGCAGTTTGTTTAATCAATTCAGGTTGCATGTTAAGTTTCTGAGCAGTCTTATCCGGTTGGTCAATGATTAAAGAATAGCTTGTTATAGGCAGTAAGATTAAAATAGAGGAGAAAATTGTAAAAAATGTGAACCATTTTCTCATTTTGCAACTCCGTCTGTTTGGTTTATCTACTTTAATGACGGCAGATTGATAATAATGTTGAAAAAAAACTGCCAGAAATTGAATTCTGGCAGTTGTAGAATTTTAGATGATTATATTAATCTATTTTTTCTTAAAGCCTCTATAAGCCAGATGAGCTAACAATGCAGCAAGCCCAAAGAAAGCTATCAATGAAACTACCGGTCCATAATCTCCGGTCAATGTCCGCATAGCGCCATCATGAGAATCGTAGAAATTAGCATAGGTCGGCCAAAGACCAATCATAAATGCAACGGCCACTCCAATCAAGGCATCACCGGCAACTACACCGGAAGCAAACAAAATACCCTGTTCATTTTTCAGTTTGTATTCATCTTTCTTTGAGATTCTTTTAATTAAAAGGGCTACCAATCCACCAGTCATGAGAGGTGTTGACAGTGAAAGCGGCAAGTATAATCCAATTGCAAACGGCAGAGAAGAAATACCTAATAGTTCAACAGCAAGAGCTATCATACCGCCGACTATTATCGGAAGCCAGGGGAGTTCAGAATTCATAATTCCCTGAACAACCGTAGCCATTACATTTGCCTGTGGTGCCAACAGCGGTGCACGAGTGGAACCTTCAATTTGAACAAACCCAAAAGTATCATTTAAAATATATACCGTGAATCCCATCGCAATCGCAGGGAAAAGTAATCCGATAAATTCAAACAACTGTTGTTTCATCGGCGTTGCTCCAAGTAAGTAGCCGGTTTTCAAATCCTGGGCAATATCGCCGGACATACAGACAGCAATACAAACAATAGTACCAACCGACATCGCAGTAATCATTCCGGAAACACCTTCAACACCGAAGTAAATTAACAGGGTGCAGGTGACAAGCAGGGTTGCAATCGTCATCCCGGACACTGGTGATGAAGATGAGCCGACAATACCAACGATTCGGGCAGCAACAACAACAAAGAAAAAGCCAAAAAGAACAGCAAGAACGACGCCTAAGAAGTGAAGTTCGGTGCCAGGGAGCATCCAGATTGCGATGATAATACCAAATACTCCAAGCAATACCCATTTCATCGGTAAATCTTTATCTGTCCGGGGTGTGACATCATCGGGATTGTTCTTTTTGAATAGCTCACCAAAACCTTTTGAGAATGATGAAATAATCACCGGGAATGATTTTATCAGCGATACAAATCCACCGACTGCAACAGCACCGACTCCAAGGTATTTGATATAGAAGTTACGGAGTTGAGCCGGATCCATTTCATTTAAGGGGATAGTACCCGGATGGATTATTGTTCCCGGAATCTGGTCCCCGATAAAAGCAAGCAACGGCGCGACACCAAGATATCCTAAGACAGCTCCGGAAAGCATCAATGCGGCAATTCTTGGTCCGATAATGTAACCGACAGCAAGGAGAGCCGGAGTGGCATCAACACCAATTGTACCGCCTTTGAAAAGTCCTTTGAAATCGTAATTGACTGATTCTGACCAGCCTTTGAGCATGTTCATAAAAACTTTGTACAGGACACCAATGCCGATACCTGAAAAGACCAGTTTTGCTTTATTGCCGCCTTCATCACCGGCAATGATAATCTCAGCACAAGCAGTACCTTCGGGGAATCTCAGGTTTTTATGTTCCTGATGGACAAGGTATCTGCGGAGCGGAATCATCAAAAGGATTCCGAGGGAACCACCAAGCATCGAAAGCCAGAAAATCTGCATTTTGGAAACTTCATGAACATAACCCGAAGCTACTAATGTTTCATTCGCTCCCCAGATAAAAAATGCCGGGATTGTGAAGATGATACCGGCAGCAAGTGATTCACCGGCTGATCCGATAGTCTGAACCATATTATTTTCAAGGACTGTGACATTACGGCCAAATATTGCTCGTAATATTGCCATTGAGATAACCGCAGCCGGAATTGAAGCTGAGACAGTCATACCGAACTTGAGACCGAGATACGCATTAGCTACACCAAAGAGTACTGAAATAAGTGCGCCAAGGATTATCGTTTTCCAGGTCGTTTCGGCAATATTTTTAGATGCCGGTACAAACGGTTCGAATTTTTCCGATGCCTTAATTTCCGCCATAAATAACTCCAGATAGATTGATTTTCTGTTTAATCTTTTAAGGAAACGGTGTAAGTTTCGTCCTGTCAAGTTTTTAGTTCAATATCGCACCCATCGGATAAGCTTTTATTTCTAAATATCCATTGAGTTATCATACTTTTATGAATCAATTTTCGCATTATTTGCGGAATGTGATGCGTAAAAAGCCTATTGACGGTATAAATATTCACTTTCTGTTATTTCTGGTGATTACTATAAAAAAACCAATTTTTTTATTTGTAAATGGAACTATTGGTCATATATTTATGTAGAAGATTTATAGGGCAAGATAATTAGGTAATTAAAAATTGGTTCACCTGAGCTTTTTTGTAAAGATAAGGGAACGATTTAGAATCTGACAATTAGGGATAGGTTTTAAATTCTGGAGCAAGGGAATCAATTCCGTCTAAACCACACCATTGAGTATACTTCCAATTTCAAGCACCTTTCGTTTTACGGAAAGAAGCGTTTCTGTTTTATAATGGAATTATTGAAACAGAAACATATTTGAACAAAACCTTTAGAGGAGGTGAACCTTGACAAAACGTCTACAATTGACACTTGTTGTTATGTTAGTGCTATTGGCACCAACCCTTATATTCGCCGGCGCAAACAAGTTCGGCATGGCTGCTGCCAAAGTAACTGCTAACAATACAGTGGTTGTACCTCTTGAGATATCAAACTCTGTTGAGTTAGCCGCTTTAGACATTCCTTTGAGATTTTCAGAGGGAGTCACACTCAAAGAAGTTACTTTTGAAGGCACAAGAGTAGATTACTTTGATTTTAAAGTTGCTAATATTAACAATGAAGACAGAACCGTTGTTATCGGTCTTCTGCCTCAGTTTACTCCGGAAAATAAACCGGAATTAGCTGTCGGTGAAGGTGCTATAGCCAATTTAGTCTTTGAAGTTAATGATCAATCAGCTACCGATATAACTCTGGAACCAATTGAGTTGTCAAATCCGTCTCATACTCTTACCTTTGTTCATCACGGAGATGAGGGAGAGATTTTGTTAACATCACCAGAATTTACCGGTACTTCAGTATCTCTTTCTAATACTGTCGGTATCCCGGAAACTTTTGCATTGATGCAGAACTATCCGAACCCGTTTAACCCTTCAACACAGATTTCATTTGCTCTGCCGAATGCATCCAATGTAAACCTTTCCGTTTACAATGTGCTCGGTCAGAAAGTAATGACTCTCGTTGATGGCCAGATGGAAGCTGGTACACATAATTTCGAATTTGACGGTTCAAGTCTTTCGAGTGGTATGTATTTCTACCGCATTTTGACAGACAACTTTACTGAAACCAAAAAGATGGTTATGCTGAAATAACCTTTGGTTTTGCTATAAAGAATTACTGCTCCCCCAGAAATGGGGGAGTTTTTTTATGCGCAGAATATAATATTTGCGATTAATTCAGCTAAATTCTGCGATTTATGATAGAGAATTGCTTGACCGGAGTCACGTTAAAGCGTGCAACTTGTTGTTTTACAATGTGATACTAATCAGGTTCGTTTTTGGCATGAAGTTTGTTTACTATAATGACATGATATCTCTGAAATCATCTCAGCTTTAAGCTGATAAAAAATAACTTTCTTGGCGGTTGAGTTGTTTTTTAGATTTCAGAAGGTGAGGAGAGAGAAGGTCCTAACTTAGTTAGGGCCTTTTTCATTTGCATTTTACTGGAATTATATTGCGACGTACTTCAAATCTTCATCTTTTGCAGGAGGGACTGTGATTTTCGGCTGACCGTCTATATCCATAAATGTAATCTCAACTGCCGGTTCAGACTTTGCTGATGTATAGCGCGCGGTAATCATAGCTGCTTTTTTCATATTATCTTCCGATGTATCCCCAATTACTAAGGTAACCGGAGAACCGATTCCAATTGCCTCAACATGGCGATGATGCGGTTTTTTATATGCCATCAGTCTGTTGTTTTCTCCTTCATCCCGACCAACAATAATTTTCGTATTGGCATCAATACGGAAATGACGGCCGATTCGAAGCAGATTTAAATCTTCAAAAGTTAACTGCTGTGAATGTTTGAGAAGGTCTCTGAGTCGGTTAGAATAATTTGAATCTGTCAGTAGACACCCGGATGCCGGGTTCGGGTAATCATCAAGACCAAACTTTTCAGCCAGTTCAATCTGGCGATGTCTGCCTCTACCTGAGATTCCTTCAAGTTTTTCCCGGTCAAGCATACCATTTAGTTCCGGATCGGTCGGAGGGAGAAGTTTCGCTGATAATGGGCGGACAAGTTTCCCTTTCAGACCGGTCTCTTTTTCGACAAGTGCAAGTTTCGGTTTGACCTGAGACATTGGCCGTTGACCCATGACTTCACCGGTGATGATGAAATCGGCGTTGACCATCTCCATTAAATTTTTCGCTTCGCTAAGCATCAGAATACGGCAGTCGGTACAGGGATTCATATTTTTACCATAGCCGAATTTCGGTTTTTCAACAATATCGATGAATTTCTGACCAAGATGCATTAGTTTGACATTAAACCCGTATTTTTCAGCGGCGGGGTATGGATTAGACCCACACGAAGAACGATCACCTAAATCACAGCCGAAATGGGTCATGAAGGTAATTGCAGTTACTTCGATATCCTGCTGAAGCATCAGAAGTACGGCTAATGCGGAATCAAGACCACCGGAAAAGAGGGCGATGCAGTGTCCGCGTTTTTTTGATTTATTCTGTTCAGTCATTGTTTACTCAATTCTTTAAAATTTAAAACAAATAGGACGGTAATATAACGAAAAAATTATATCTTGTCTTTGAATATTTTTAGACTATTTTACTTTTTTTAACAGTATAATATGCTGTAAATTAGAGACAATAAGCTGATTTGAAAGGATTTTGCTATCTTAGCACTTGTAAACAGAGGTTTAAAACATTTTGCTTATTCATCGCAGGCGATGTTTATCTTTTCGGTAAAACTTATAGTGGCAACATTTCGCAGACCTTTTTATTTTGCTGAGACTAAAGAGCAGATGTACCATATCGGCGTTGGATCTCTGTATCTTGTCGTTTTAACCGGTATATTTGCCGGTCAGGGGTTCGCATTAGCCTTTTCCAATGAACTTGCTGATTTTGGTGCAAAAGACTATCTCGGACGAATTATGACGATTTCAATCGTCAGGGAACTTGGTCCGGTTCTTGCCGCACTCATGATAGCAGCCCGCGTATCAGCAGGTATTACCGCTGAAATCGGTGCCATGAAATCATCCAATCAACTTTCAGCACTGATTGCTTTTGGTATAGACCCGATTCAGAAACTTGGCGTTCCACGACTATTAGCACTCCTTTTTATGGTACCGGCATTAACTATTATCTGTGATATTATTGCTATTTTCGGGGGATGGATTATTGCTGCATTTATTGCCCATATTTCAACAACACTTTACTGGGCGGCGGTGAAGGAGAGATTGATATTTGGAAATCTGTTTATTGGAATATTAAAACCGATTATATTTTCATTTGTGATAGCATTTATTTCAGTTTATAAAGGCTTCTCTGCTGAAGGTGGTACAAAAGGTGTCGGTAAAGCAACTACCGAATCAGTTGTACTTTCTTCCATCATAATTTTGGTCGTGAATTTCTTTATCACAAAAGTCATTTTCAGTTTGATTAAGGGATATTTATGATCGAAGTTAAGAACGTTCATTTCGCTTATGGAGAACGCCCGATTCTCACCGATGTCTCATTCAAAGTTGATTCTGATGAATCAGTAGTTGTTATGGGACCGTCCGGTTCTGGAAAATCGACGATTCTCCGTCTTATTTTAGGACTCGAATGTCCTCAGCAGGGTGAGATTATCATCGATGGACAAAATATCTGTGCTATGAAAGAAAGACAGAAACAGGAAATCCGAAAGAAAATCGGAATGGTCTTTCAGGATGGAGCACTGTTTGATTCTCTGTCGGTCTGGGAAAATGTCGGGTTTTATCTTTTAGAGCATACCGATATGCCGTTAGATGAAATCGGGGAACGGGCTGTTGAGATGCTTGGATTCGTTGGTCTCGATGCTGAGGAGATTGTTGATAAGCTCCCTGAGCAGCTTTCCGGCGGTATGCAGAGGCGTGTTGCTATTGGCCGGACATTGTTGTCCACCGACCCGCGAGTGATGCTCTACGATGAACCTACAACCGGTCTTGACCCCCAGTCGACAGAAAATGTTTTAGGTCTGATAAAAAAACTGAATGTTGAAAAACAGATTTCTACGATCGTGGTGACTCATCAGATAGCCGATGCCATTTCAATCGCATCCCGTTTTATTGTTATTGTAGAAGGTTCGGTTGCATTTGACGGTTCTTTAGATGAATTACGAGATTCAACCGATAAAAAGGTGAGGGAATTTTTGAATCCGTTCCGGGAATCGTTTAACGAAGTTACTGAGAGAAAATTTATTTGATATAGAGGATTTACGATATGAATATGAAAAGAACGACAAAGGTAAAATGGGGTGACTTAAAAATCGGTATCCTCTTGACTTTTGCGGTGGCGGTGATGTTCTGGGCTTCGCTTTCAGGCGGAGGGACATCGATATTTGAATCTAAGAAGATGTTCAAATGCTATTTTGAGAATATCAACGGTCTTGTACCCGGGGCTCCGGTCTGGATGTCCGGGGTCGAAGTCGGCAATGTGAAGTCAGTCAATTTTGTTAATCTTGATGCCGAACGTCAGGTCGAGTTGATTTGTCGCGTGAAAAAAGAGGTCTGGGGAATGATGACTCAGGATGCAAGAGTACAACTTGGGACTATCGGCTTTTTAGGTGATAAATATGTTGAGATTCTCCCCGGCACTAAAGGTGGAGAAGCTATTGCAGAGATGTCAGTTGTACCGACTAAAGATGCCGGTTCAGCACCTGCTGTATTTTCCGCAGCCGAAAGTTCAATCAATGATGTCCGTTCGACTATTCAGAATGTTGATACGATGCTGACGCGGATAAATCGGGGAGAGGGTACCCTTGGACAACTTGCGACTAATGATAAAATGTATCAGGATATGACTAAATTGATGTCATCGCTGACGATACTGATTAACGAACTGCAGAAAAATCAGGAACGGATTGTCGCATCCCTTGAGCAGACCTCAAATAATATCGGTTCTCTTTCGCAAAAAGTCGACGATAATGCCGGTACAGTCGGTCGGTTATTTAATGATCCGGAACTGTACGATAATTTATCAAAGAGTACCGCTTCTTTGGACTCCATTATGTATAAGATTAATACAGCCGAAGGTAATTTAGGAATGCTTGTCAATGATACGGCTCTCTATTCGGAGATGTCGGATTTGATGGCGCGAATGAATTCTCTGATATCAGATATCCAGGCAAACCCGCGGAAGTATTTTAAGTTTAGCGTGTTTTAGAGAGTGCACTTGGACAGTCACAGTGTGACTAAACTGTAGAAGCTAAGTGTTGTCAGGCGTCTCGCCTGACAACTGATGTCGGAACCACAGGGGGTCCGACCTACCGGATCTTCTCAATTTGCTTCTCTAAAAACTTCTTCTCAACTTCGCTTGAAGTTAAATCTATTGCTTTCTGATATGCTTCGATAGCTTCTGAATTATTACCATTAGACACTAACAGTGATGCTTTGACCGCATGGAATAAATAGTATGTATCTATAAAAGGGTCTTCGGATATATCTTCAATTTCCTCGAAAGCTCTACTCGCTCCCTGGAGTTCTTTAATTACAACAGCACGATTCAGTTTAAGCAGGGAAGAGCTCTTCATTTCAATAAGCATATCATAGCTTTTCAAAATAGAATCCCAATCGGTTTTTTCATACGCCTCTGCTGAACAATGAGATGCAGCAATTGAAGCATACAGATGATACTCTGATAAACTATCACCTCCGATTGATTGATTGAAAAAAGAAAATCCTTTATTGATGAGCTCCTTATCCCAGAGAGAACGGTCCTGATCTTTGAGCAGAATCATCTCAGCTGTATTAGAAATTCGTGCCGGAAGTCGCGAAGCATGGAAATAGAAAAGAGCTATCAAACCGTATAGTTCCGATTTCTGTTTGTTGGCAATCGGAATCAGAAGTTCCACAAGGCGAATCGATTCCAGTATTAGGTCTGTTCTGATTATTTTATCCGAAGATTGCGAATAGTAACCCTCATTAAACATCATATATAACACCTGAATCAATGTCAGAAATCTATTTTGGATAATCTCAGGCGTTAACTCATCAAACTGTTCATTCTGTTCTTTGAGGGTTCGTTTCGCCCGGGTGATTCGTTGAGCGATGTTTGCTTCCGGTTCAAAATATGCTGAGGCAATCTCTTTGATAGAAAAACCGGCTACTGTTTTTAAAGTCAATGCTATCTGCGATTGAGATGATAATGCCGGATGACAACAATAAAGCATCATCTTCAGTATATCATCGGTGACCTCATGGGAAAGAGAAGCCTCGAACTGATTTTCAATCCGCTTATCAAATTCAGCAATTCGGTCAGCATAGTTTTTAGCTGTTTTCTCTTTCCGGATGAAATCGATAGCTTTGTTCCGGCAGGAACGAAAGAGCCATGCTTCCGGGTTATCAGGAATCCCGTGATAGCTCCAGTTATGCATAGCAGATAGCAAAGTCTCTGAAACGATATCCTCAATTGAGGAAAGCATCCTGACTCCAAATATCGAAGTCAGTTGTGCGGTGAGTTTTCCGTAAGTATGTCTGAAAAGATGTTCAACAAGAGTGGAGACATCGGATGATACTTCTGGTTTCATCATTTTGAATAATCAAAAATCTTTCGTACTTCGACAGAGCCTTGATAATCAAAGACCGGACAACTCCGTGCGATTTCAAGGGCATCATCGTAATCGGTTGCTTCGATGACATAAAATCCACCGATAGCTTCTTTTGATTCAACAAACGGCCCATCGACAATTTTACCTTCTTTGTTGGCGGAAAGGATAAAGCCGTCATCGTTCAACTTGTCAGCATATTTGTATCTGTTTTCTTCCCGTAATCGGTTTGCCCAATTGATGAATTTCTGGATAACCGCCTGCATCTCTTCCGGTGAATGGTCATCATATTCACCACCTTTGATTAAAATCATAAATTCAGCCATTTTTGACTCCTTTCTTAACAGTATGATACAAATTTTTCATAACCGTAAAAAGTGGTAATTTTCGGGTATTTGTAACGATGACGGATAAGGGGCGGAGGAATAGACATTATCTTTGGATGATTTTTGAAAGTTTTCCTTCCACCTATGGCGGATTCAGGGTGAATTTATCAATAACTAAACGTGACCTTTGAGTCTTCAGACTCAAAGGTTTAATAGTCATTCAGAACGAACAAATAAGGATATTCTTTTGAATCTCTAACTAGTCCTGCTTTTACAGGGTTGTTTATTATATATTGAAGTTTAGTATAATACTGTTTTTCGGAGTAGATTGTTACTTCATCAAAACCATTTTCCCATAATCGATATCTCCCTTGGTTTTTGAATTGATTAATATCATAAAGTGTATGATTAATTATCTCATGTTTATATAAATATGAGAAATACTTTTTTATATCTCTAACAATGTCACTAATCTTTTTATCTGAAGTTCTCTCCAACAATAAATGAACATGATTTGGCATAATTACAGATGCATGTAAGCGATAAATTCTATTTTTTATATAATATCGAAGGACTTTATTAAATTTTATAGCGGAGTAATGTTCATTGAAGATATTTATGAATCGATAAACAGTAAATGTCACAAAGTGAATAGTATAATCTGTGTTAAATCTTCTTCGTTTTGTCATACAAAAATATAATAATAAAGACTGACAGGTACTGTCAGTATAATCTACCTTCAGAATCTGAAGATTCTGAAGGCACAAACAACACAGGCACAAAATTTTCTCACCACATACCCGCGAAGGCGGGTATCTCATATCACTTACACCGGTGCGATAGCGAGCATATACTCAAATAGCTTGATGACATTCTCTTTACCCGCATTACCCGTTTCCATCGGCGGTCCGATACAACTTGGGCAACCGTCATCGCAAGGGCATCTGCGAATATGATCGAGACATGATTCGAAAAGCTTATCATATTCAAAGTACAGTTTCTCAGAAAGGCCGACACCGCCAGGGATATTTTCATAAATATAAATAGTCGGCCGTTCGGTGAAAGGAGCCCGTACCTGTGAGATGGAACGCAAATCTCTCGGGTCACACATCACCCAGAGCGGGGCTATTTTGCCGAGAATATTTGCAACACCGCGAAGAGCCCCACCGAATACAGACCCGGCGATATCCAGGCGAAAATTTATATCACCGGGGAAAGCATACCAGAATGCAGTCGTATGCATCTCAAGTTCCGGCATCTTAAGCTCTCCGGAGCCGACGTTCTCATGTGTTTCAAATTTGATTTTTTTGTACAAAACTGTTGTCGAAGTAACTGTAACATCACCGTGTGACATGACTGAATTTTCAAAACTTTCTTCGTTATTAACGGCAAGGACCTTGAGCTCAGATTTTGTTTCGGCATCGGTATAGAAATCAACATTGACTTCTTTAACCGTAGCTTTTTTTCCTTCCCAATCAAAATTGGTGACCTGGTATTGTACGGCTGAGTGAAGATAAATAGCATCGGGATGTAAAAATATCGGAGCCGAAAAATAGTCAACCTCACCGATTACTCTGTAATTATCAGATTCATTGAGGATTACAAAATTCTCTGGTGCTGCTGAGCGGAGGGAGACCTGCTGCGCCGGATAAATTTCAGATGACCAATGGTAGCGGGTGCCTGATTTGCGAACCAGGTTTGCATCTGAAAGATATTCAAGTATCTCAGTCTGACCATTTTCTTTATCTGTCTCTGATTTTTCAAAAGGAAGTTCAAATGCGGCACATTTGAGATGATTGGTTCTGATTATAAGATTGTCCGGGTCGATGATACCTGATTCCGGAGTTCGGTCAAAGATGTACTTTGATTCAGAGCAGAGAAATTGATTTATCGCAGTTGAGTTGGCAACCATGATTGTAATAGCGGTACCTGAACGTCGTCCGGCACGACCGGCTTGCTGCCAGAGCGAGGCAATCGAACCGGGGTATCCGACGATTATGGATACATCGAGTGAACCGATATCAATACCAAGTTCGAGGGCGTTTGTTGAAACTACTCCCGTGATGGATCCGTTTCTCAAACCTTGCTCAATCCTTCTCCGTTCATTCGGTAAGTATCCGCCCCTGTAGCCGGCGATATTTATACTGTTATCAAATTTCTTTTTGAGTTGACGTTGGAGATAAGTCAGCAGAACTTCGACATATAATCTATATCTTGCAAAAACAATCGTTTGAATCTTCTGCTGGAGAAACATCGCAGCAAGTGATGTCGCTTCGGATACAGCGTTTTTTCTGATACCAAGTTGCTTATTAATTACCGGAGGATTGTAAATAATAAAATGACGTTCACCTGAAGGAGCACCATTGTTATCAATGAGAGTAACATCTTTACCAATGATTCGCTTGGTAAGTTCATCAGGGTTGGCAATTGTTGCTGAACAACAGATGAATATCGGGTTTGAGCCGTAGAACTTGCAGATACGTTTCAGTCGTTTTATGACATTTGCCAGGTGCGAGCCAAACACTCCCCGGTAATGATGAATCTCATCAATAACGACATATTTCAGATTTTCAAACAGTTTAATCCATTTGGTGTGGTGGGGAAGTATCCCGGCATGGAGCATGTCGGGGTTTGTCACAACGATATGACCCGCAGAGCGAATAAGTCTGCGGGCAGTTTGAGGTGTGTCACCATCAAACGTATACGTTTTAATATCGACGTCAAGTTTTTGAATCAATGAATAAAGTTCTGAAAGCTGATCCTGAGCGAGAGCTTTGGTCGGGAAGAGGTATAAAGCCCGGCTGTTTGTATCTTCCAATATTTTATTCAATACCGGAATATTATAACATAAGGTTTTACCGGATGCTGTGGGAGTAACAACAACGATATCTTTATTATCCAGAACTGCTTTGACAGCGTCAGATTGATGGGAGTATAATCTTTCAATACCGTTTTCATTCAAGTGTTGGATAATACGTTTATCTATTTTTTCAGGGAAATCAGCGTACAGAGCTGGTTTAGCCGGGTATGTCTTCCAGTCGGAGATATTCGGAGATATACCCGGATTTTCACGGATATAATCCAGAATTTGTTCAAGATTCATGATGTGAGCATTCCGTTGCTTATATAGCCCCAGTTAGCTGACGGCGGCAGATGTCGCAGAATTTCTCTGATTTGTTATCGATGTCCGGCATCATTTGACTATAATAGTTCACGCATTTAGGGTTACGGCAGTCGGTCAAGTCAAAGAGATGTCCTAACTGGTGGACGGATTCTTTGTACAAACGGGGGAAGATCTTTTTATCATCCTCCGGCAGACCATAAAACTCCTGCCTTATTTCATACAAAGATACAATAGATGTTCCGGAGAGAGAATCACAATATGCTAAAATATTTCGCTCATCCGGCAGATAGAGGTCTTCTTCACATATTCCAATAACTTTTTCTCTGGAATTTGCTTTCAGACGTTCCAGTTTTGTAAGGGTTATAGTAGCGTAAAACTGATTTCGGATGACATTATATGCCTCTTTCGGCATTTTAACCCCTTTGAGAATATCAACAGAGCGATTGAAAACAGGTCCAAGTTCTGAAGCAAGTCGGTTTACCAGCATCAAATCTACATCGCCGAGCGGTACTACAACAATTTTTGACTTTAACAAGCTCATTGATTACTCCGAAACAAAGAATGGGTTTTTGGTGCCGGATTTAGAGATATTTACTTGAACACGGGTAGCACATTTGGGGCAATGACCGATAAACGCTGTCCTGGCTACATTGATATAGATGCGTGAATATACCTTACAGCATTTAAAATGCATTCCGATAAACTCCCGTTTTCTCTTTTTATCAGTCGTCATCATAAGTAAAATAAGCAATAAATAATAAATTGACAAGTAGTTTCAAATAAGCTGTTGTTAATCAATTGAATCTATTATGTTGATTGAAGCAGAGCTTCCGATTCTGTCAGCACCGGCTTTTATGAGTTTGATACAATCAGAATATGTTTTAATTCCGCCGGATGCTTTGATTTTAATCTTTTCACCAACAATTGATTTTATCAGTTCGACATTTTCGATAGTTGCTCCTCCAAAAAATCCGGTTGATGTTTTAATATACTGCACATCACAGTCTATCAATATTCCTGCAATCTTTTTAATCTCAGTATCCGAAAGATTTTGTGATTCGACAATCACTTTTAAAATTATGTTAAAAGGGAGGTTTTTCCGAATCGTTGAAACTTCATCTGTAATCTTTTCATAATTTCCATTTTTTATATCTGCAATATTTACGACCATATCTATTTCATCAGCGCCATCTGTTACAGCAAGAAGTGCTTCCTGGAGTTTAATATCGGACTTATTAGAACCAAGGGGAAAACCAACGACTGAACAGACTATTGGTTTTTGGTTTTGTAAGAGTTCTGATGCAAATGTTACATAAGATGGATTTACGCAAACCGAGTAGAAATTATGTTCAATTGCTTCCATACAGAGTTTATTAATGTCAGAATCTGTTGCATCCTGATTTAAATTTGTATGGTCAAAAAATCTGACAAGTTCGGTTTTGTTCATATGGACAATTCCTTTAAAAATGATGTTCCCGCCAGATTATTTGAAATTTTGAAGTTATCAGCAATTGTTTGGGCGATATCTGCAAATGTATTCCGAACAGACAGATCAACTGATTTCAATTTACTATTAAAAACTATGAGCGGTGTATATTCTCTGGTATGGTCGGTATGGTTCTCAAAAGTCGGGTCACAACCATGATCTGCAGTTATCACGAGCAGGTCATTTTCTGAAAGAGATTTCAGAATTTTTGCAAGATAGTAATCAAACTCAGAAAGAGCATCAGCAAAACCGTAAGCATCCCGACGATGTCCGAAGTTCTGATCGAACTCAATCAGATTGGCAAAAAGCAATTGAAAATCTGATTTGGTCTTCAGTGAATCTATTATCTGTTCAAGACCATTTTCATTTGATTTTGTTTTGATATATTCCGATATTCCGCATCCGGTAAATAGGTCGTTTATCTTTCCGATACCAAACGTTTTTATATTATTATCAAGCATAAGGTCAAGGATTGTCGGTTTGAATGGTTTTACAGAAAAGTCTTTACGGTTTGCTGTTCGCCTAAAATTTCCCGGCTTTCCGGTAAAGGGACGGGCTATAACTCGTCCAACAGCATGTTCACTCCGCAATATCTCACGGGCAACCTGACAAATTTCATATTGTCTTTCTAAGGGGATGACATCCTCATGAGCAGCCAGCTGGAAGACGGAATCTGCGGAAGTGTACAGTATTATCTCTTTCGTTTTCATATGCTGTTCACCGAGACGATTTATTATTTCAACACCGTTGGCTGTTTTATTCCAGATAGTTTTAATATCTGCTTTCTGTTCAAATTCATCGATAATCTCCTGGGGAAATCCGTTTGGATAAGTAGGGAAAGGTTTGTCTAAGACAAGACCGGCGATTTCCCAATGACCGGTTGTGGAGTCCTTACCGGGAGATTGTTCATTTAATTTACCGTAAGAAGCAAGGGGAGATGCAGCAGGGGGGATGCCTTTAATTTTTGTGATATTACCAAGACCAAGAGATTGCAACGTAGGGAGTGAAATTCCACCAACATTTTCAGCACAATTTGGTATTGTAGCAGCACCGGAGTCGTTATATTTATCAGCGTCAGGAAGAGCACCAACTCCGCAACCATCAATAACTATCAGAATTATTCGGTCAAAATTCATGTGGGTAATCTATCAAGATGTACTAAAGAAGCAATTAAAAAGTCCATGAGTAAATGGAAAAGCTGTCAGACCGGGAGCCTGACAGCTTAACAAGAGATTCATTTAAAATACAAAACAATATTTATTTAACACCTTCAGCTTTAGTCAATAAAAAGAGGACATCATAGTCAGAAACAAAATTGTATTTTTCGTATTTGCCATCTTTAATATAAATCCGGTCACCTTTGGTCGTCCATTTTTCTGTCTGTTTAATGACGATGCCTTCTTTATAGGCAAAATATATCATACCATCAGTAGTTATTTTATCTAGTCCTGAACGATTTGTTGAGTCGGATTTTGTCGGCTCAATCGGGATAATCAAATTACCGTTGTATTTAATAATTGCGCAGTCATAACCAAGTTCCCGAACAAGAGAATTGATTTTATAAGTTGTCGATGCTTTCATCGTTTCATTCGGTAGAACAACCGAAGTTGTCTGTGTCCAACTGTAACCGGTGTGAACTTCATCTTTCGGGAAGATAGGTAATCCTTGCTCATAGTAATTTTTTATATAAGAATACCTCTGTTTTTCCCCTGATAAAAATTCAAAATCGAGTATCTTTCCATTGTCCTGAACAAAAAGTTCCATTTCCCTGACTTGTTCAACGGTATCTTTTTTAGTCGAATCTTCCTTGTTCGGAACGGTATAACGCCAGATATCTTCTTCATAAATTTTGAATGTCGAGTCACTTTCGACGGAGCGGACTTCCTGATTTATAAAAGCAATGTATGAATCGGAAGATTTTTCGATTACACTGTCATTTTGATATACAGTAGTCTGTTGTTTTGAGTCCTGTTTGTATTCCAGGCGCATATCCGGCTTATATTTAAACTTTAAACTTATTTTTTTGTCAGACCCTGATTCTGAACAGCTCAGTAAACATATTGTCAGAATCGACAAAAGTAGAACGGCGGTTAATCTTTTCAATCTTTTCTCCTCGGTAAAAAATATCTACTTAATTTGTAGTCGGTTGAAATTGTACATAGCTGAAATCCGGCCGAGTGTTCCTGGAGGACCAAGCATCAGCATACCCCTAATCTGGTTAATTTGCTCTGCCTTTGTCAAGATAATAGAATTTGTAGCATCATTCATCTCATCGAGGGGATGGATGACAAAGACCTGCGTTTGAGTATTGTTTATCTCTGTAATCTGAGAACTTTGGCTGGTTCCGATTACAATTGAGACAGCAAGGATTATCAATGCCGCGGCTGCTGACATGATGGCGCGAAAAAAGTCTGTTTTAACCTTTTGTTGAGAGGCTATCGGCACATTTTCGAAACCTTTGGATGCATCAATAGTTTTTGCGAAAATCAAGGTATCGGTTTCTTCAAAATATTCCTGATTGGGCAAGGGAGACTTTGATAAGTAAAGCAGCTCCTTGAGACTGATAATTTCTTCTAACTCTTTTTGACAGTCAGAGCATTCTTTGAGATGTTTCTCAAGCTCAGCTGCTTTATCCGATGAAAGTTCCTTATCGGCGTAGTCATCAAGGAGCGCCTTATATTGGAGACATGTCATTTTTACTCCTTTGAATTAAGTCGCTGTTTTAATATCTTTTTCAATTTATTTCGGGCGATATGCAAGTTAGAACGTACCGTTGCTTCGGGGCACCCGAATGTCTTTGCTATCTCAGCTTTTGTATATCCTTCTATGTCATGTAAAATGGCGGTCAATCTCTGTTTTGGGGGAAGTTGATCGAGCGCTGCATAAATCTCTGCCATCAACCGCTTATTTTCCAGATTCTCTGAGGGTGTTTCTACTTTCTCCGAAAGAACAAGCTGGATATCACCGGGGAGAGAGGTTGTATCATCTGCAAGAGTGCTGTGTCCTTTGCGTTTTCTGAGTAGATCAATCGAATAGTTTGTTGCTATCCTCAGAATGAAGCTGGGAAAATATTTTACATTTTCTAAAACCTTACTTTTTTTGTATACCCGTACAAACGTCTCCTGTACTACTTCATCGGCATCAAGGTGATTTCCGAGTACCTGAAACTCTACCGAGTAGATTTTATGCTGATATCTTTTTACAAGTTCAGCAAACGCTTTATT
>QQUK01000188.1 GCA_008501655.1 Calditrichota bacterium | reverse complement strand
TCTCCGAAAGAACAAGCTGGATATCACCGGGGAGAGAGGTTGTATCATCTGCAAGAGTGCTGTGTCCTTTGCGTTTTCTGAGTAGATCAATCGAATAGTTTGTTGCTATCCTCAGAATGAAGCTGGTAAAATATTTTACATTTTCTAAATCCTTACGTTTTTTGTATACCCGAACAAACGTCTCCTGTACTACTTCATCGGCATCAAGGTGATTTCCGAGTACCTGAAACGCTACCGAGTAGATTTTATGCTGATATCTTTTTACAAGTTCAGCAAACGCTTTATTATCTCCACTCAAAAAAAGCTTAACCAGCTCGGGAACTTCTTTATTCATAAGCCTCAAGCTTTTTTACCATCATTGTATAGACGCTGTACATATTATCCTGTTTAAGTATTTTTTACTAATTTCTTGACTATTGTAAAATTAAACAGTAACCTGATGAGGTTGCTTTGTCAATCTTTTTTATAACAACAACTTAGGTTACTTATGCAGTCAGAATTTATAACAAAAAACAGATATAAATTGTTCACAGTCGGAGCAATAGGGACATTTATGGCTACTTTGGACGGCTCAATCCTCAATGTCGCCCTTCCGACCATTTCATCCGACTTAAACTGTTCGGTTGACCAGATTGCCTGGACAGCTGTAGCTTATTCCTTAACCCTTATTTCACTCATGCTGATATTCGGCATATGGATCGATAAAAAAGGATATTTCTTCGCTTACCGGTTTGGATATTCATTCTTTTTAATCGGTTCAGCTCTCTGTGCTCTGAGTACAAATCTTCCTATGCTTCTTTTTAGCCGAGTTGTCCAGGCAATCGGAACAGCTATGTTTGCCGGGATAGGACCCGGGATGGTGACTACGGTCTTTGGTTTAAAAGAGAAAGGGAAGGGAATCGGTTTAATGGTTATGATGGTATCAGCCGGTTTTATGGTCGGTCCTCCATTGGGAGGTTTTTTATTGAATTACTTCAGCTGGCAGTCGATTTTTGTTATAAACCTACCTATTGGAATTGTTGGCATGCTGATGACAGTCCGATATTTCCGAAAAATGCCTCCGCCTGAAGGTAACAGAAAAGTCAATATCTTATCCGCTCTGGCGATTTCGACTTCGCTTGTTTCCTTTACATTCTGTCTTTCGTTTATCAACGATTATGCCTTTACAGATATCAGAATCTGGGGCTTGGCGGTTGTATCGCTGATTTCTTTTGTACTTTTTCTGAGAAATGAATCAAACCCAAAACGGGCAATTATCGGGATAGAGATTTTTAAAAACAGGCAGTTTACATCTTCGATTGGTGCGATGATGTTTATGTTTATCGGTCTGTCAGGCATTTCAATTTTAGTCCCTTTTTATCTGGAGGAGATACGGCATTATGAACCGAGTCAGGTCGGGTTGTTTTTGATAATTCTTCCGATAATGATGTTTATATTTGCACCTCTTTCGGGTCGCTTGTCAGATAAAATCGGATATAGAATTCTGACCGTCATCGGTCTCCTGATTCAGATTGCCGGTTATTTTATGTTAGCTGAACTCGGGGTAGACTCAACGAAGATATTTATTATAGGCTGTTTTATATTGCTTGGTATCGGCACCGGGATATTTAATACTCCGAATTCATCAGCATTGATGGGCTCGGTCACCGATAAATATCGGGCTGTAACAAGTTCGATTTTAGGAACAACAAGAAATATCGGGATGTCTATCGGAGTTGCTCTGACTACAGCACTATTTGCACATTTCCAATCGGTAAACGCCACCATTGGTGATGAAAATATAGCTTTTGTAAAATCATTCTCAACAGTAATCTATATTTCAATTGGAATTACCGCAGTAGCTCTGCTGTTTTCTTTGGTTAGAGGAAATAGAAAAGGGAACTCTGAAGAGAAATAATACTGTTGACATACATTGATATTTGCTTATTTTAGGCAAGCAATATGGGGCCTTAGCTCAGCTGGGAGAGCGCTTGACTGGCAGTCAAGAGGTCAGGAGTTCGATCCTCCTAGGCTCCAATAAAATTTAAAACCCGCTTTTAGCGGGTTTTTTATTTGCAAATTTACCCTTTTCAATCTTTAATTTAATAATGAAAAATATTTTACTTATACTACTTTTGATGATAATTATCGGATGTTCAAAAGAGACCCCATATGAGATTGTTGAACTTCCCGATAATCTGCTCCCACTTTCTGATGGAAACAGTTGGGTGTATACATTTCAGAGGATAAAACTAAATGGTATTCTTGATACATTGATCGATACATCTCAGTATCTTGTTTCAGGAAAAGCATTCGGCGATTATTTTGCAATAGAATATTCGACATCATTTCAGACGATAGCAACTATGTATTATTATAAAAATAACGATGTCGGTCTTTGGGCATATAACACCACAAGCGGTCTTGAAGAATTGTACTTGAAGTATCCTTCGGATACCGGGGATTCACATAGCTGGAGAGGCTTTACGGTTAAAACCATCTCAAATGATACAGTGCTAATTGTCGATTCATCGACATATTTATGCTACCACTATTATTTGTCGACGGGTGATTCTCTTGCTAACAATACTACGCAGCATATTGATTATTTTTATGCTCCGAACATCGGCATGATTAAACAGATTAGCCGTACTTTTGCTCATAATGATATTTTACAAGGAACCCTGCAAACCTTATTTACATATAACGTGAATTAAATACAATATGACTTTATCTGAGTTTCAAAAATCAGGAAAATCTTTATCGATATACTCAGGAACAGAAGAGATATTTTCTTCAGATAAAGATGCTTTAGAGCCATTGGTCGAATTTATACAAAGTGATGCAACTTATGAAAACCTTGTAATCTTTGACAAGTATATCGGGAGAGCAGCTGCGATGCTCATGACCCTGATAAATCCACAGAAAGTATATACTCCGATTATCAGTCAGTTTGGGAGAGAAGTGCTTCAGAACAAGTCAATCAGGTACGAGGCGGAAAAAGAGGTCGAATTTCTGATGGGTGTTGCTTCGGATTCGATGTGTCGATGGGAGAAAATTTCGGTAGGGAAAACTGCTGAGGATTTACTTGAAATGCTTAAAAAACGATAAGAGGTTATATTGTTGTGATTTCCGCTGTTTTGTAGTATAAATATTTTGTGGATAAACAGCAGAAAAAAAACTCAATTGAAGTATCACTTTTATTAACCTTTTTGATTTTAATTCTCATTAACGTTTTCGGTGGATACAACTTTTCATATTTAACATGGGGAGCTGCTTATTGGTTTGTTTTAGGGAAGTATATCGTTCCTGTAGCTGTTTTTGTAATAATGTTGCTAATATCGTTGTATATCTTTCGGGAGAAGCTACAAAAACAATTTAGTCGTTATTCTCAATTAAATAAATCCAAAAGTTCTTTTCTTGTCTCTCTGATAACTCCATTATTCCTCTTATTTGTTTTCATCTTTTTTCGGGTAAAGACATTGTTGTACGGGGATGGATATTTAATCGCTGAAAATATATTGTCTCTGGAGAATGTTTTTACAGAGGGGAAAAGTTACCTTGAATTTCTGACTTTGTATTTCTACTACTATATTGCATTAATCTTACATGAGTTTGCTGTAAAAGACGGGGCGAAAATCATATCCTATCTGAATTCAACTGCAGGTGTATTCTCTGTTTATGCGTTATGGTCAATAGCAAGATTATTATCAGTCTCAACTGAAACAAAAATATTTTTGTTCCTTTCAACACTTACAAGTGCAGTCGTTATCCTCTTTTTCGGATATGTCGAATATTATCCATGGGCATTTTTATTCGGGTTTTTAGGAATTCGATATATATTTGGGTATCTCCAAGGAAAAAACAGTTCTCTACCTATGATTCTATTTTCTGTTTTGTCGGTTTTCTTCCATTTTATCACGATTCCGGTATTGATTGTTTCGGTTTACCTGCTCTTATATAAAAAAGGAATGTTGAAAGTTATAACTCACCAGAATCTCAAGAAACTGACATTATTTATTCTTTCGGGGATGTTTGCTGTATATCTCATTGAACAGTTTACTTACGGCAGAATTTTTGTAACGGTGTTGACAGGTGCAGATAATAATTATCTGATTTATAGCTGGAGTCACCTGCTTGATATCGTTAATCATCTGTTTCTTGTTGCTCCTTTAATCATTTGTCTGTTTCCTGTTTTTCTTAGTAAACAAGGCATATCTGGATTTTCTGAAGATATCGAATTTCGTGTATTGTACCTGATATCTCTGATGGCGTTTGTAATGTCGTTTCTGATTGACCCCGAACTTGGCGCAGCAAGAGATTGGGACCTTCTGTCTTTTTACGGCATACCTTGTACGTTAATGGTCTCTTATCTCATTGTAAAATATTTTAAAAAATCAAAGTTTCCGGTATGGTTAAACTTTGCCCTTGGTGTAATTGTGATTGTACATATTGCACCAAATATATATG
>QQUK01000204.1 GCA_008501655.1 Calditrichota bacterium | reverse complement strand
ATGCGGTCTTGATGATGATTACAATATCAGCCGAATTGAAAGGTACCTGACGGTTATCTATGATTCCGGTGCCGCACCGATAATTGTATTAAATAAGACTGATGTTTGTGATGAATTGGATTCAATTATGAGTGAACTCGAAACAATTGCCATCGGAGTTCCTCTTGTACCAATCTCTGCTCTTCATGCCAATAATATAGATTTGATCGAAGAGCATCTGAATCCGGGAGAAACGACCGCATTGATTGGTTCCTCCGGAGTGGGGAAGTCTACTCTTATTAATCAGCTTTTGGGGGAGGAGAAGATGAAAGTCAATCTGGTATCTGAAGAAAAAAGCAAAGGGCGTCATACTACTACTCATCGGGAATTGATTTTACTTCCGAATAAATCGATTCTTATTGATACACCCGGTATGAAAGAGATTCAGCTTTGGTCCGATTCGGATTCTCTCACACAGTCGTTTTCTGATATTGAGGAGTTATCGCATGGTTGTAAATTCGATGACTGTTCCCATAAGACCGAACCGGGATGTGCGGTGCTTCAGGCAGTTGACGACGGTCAATTAGATGAGCGGAGATATCAGAATTACCTTAAGTTAGAGAAAGAAATGGCTTATATGAATAAAAGAAAAGATCAGTTTGGCCGGTATCTGGAGCGAAAAGAGCAGAAAAAATTCGCATCAGTTATTAAACAGGCAAAAAAAATAGGAATGAGGAAACGCGACAGATAATATTTTTTTAAACTATCAAATTATACTTGACTTTAAATATCAACTTAGGTATCTATAAAACATAGATATGTGAAAAAATTCACATATTAAATGGTCTTTGAAATGCGAGAAAACAGTCAAAATTTTTAACTTAGCATTTATTTAATCTTTAAGATTTTCGAGAGTTAAGAGATGGAAGCGGAGCAGGGAATGCTCCGCTTTTTTATTTTGAGAATAAACTATTGCAAGTGGGTGGAATTACCAGCCCATTATCTGTTCTAAATTCTTGTTTAGTTTTTCGGTCCGTTCCTGATAATCTTCTTTTTTCGCTTTTTCTTTGGAGATGACATCATCAGGTGCATTTGATAAAAAGTCCGGGTTGGCAAGTTTTTTGGATACTTTTTCAAGCTGTGTTTTCAGATTTATCAGTTCCTTTTCAAGACGGGTTTTTTCAACTTCGATATCTATAAGGCCTTCCAGCGGTACAAAAATCTCAGCCCCGGAGATAACCGTTGATGCTGAGACCGGCGGTTTTTTGATATCTTTGCCGACATGCAGACTTTCCACACGGATTAACGAACGGAAGTACTGAATATGGTTTTCAAGCAGGGTAGCGAACGCATCATCAGAAACTCTTATAAAGAGGTCGGATTTTTTGCCGGGATGAACGTTTAACTCTGCCCGAACCGAACGGACGGCGGTAACTACCGCCTGAATCTGCTCAAGAGATTGTTCGAGATTGTCGTCGATAAACTTTCCATCAGATTGAGGCCAGGAAGCAAACAAAATTGTATCCGATTTACCCGTTATCTGAGTTTGTAATTCAGTATATATATTTTCCGTTACAAACGGTGTAAAGGGGTGCATCATTTTGAGAATCTGGTTTAATACATAAGCTGCAACATGCAAAGAACCTTCGCGGATTTTTCCACCCGGCTGATCCGGTTTGATAAGTTCTACATACCAGCTGCAGAAATCATTCCAGACAAAATTGTAAACAGTTTTGGCTGCAGTGGAGAGTCTATATTCACTAAACGATTTATCTACCGATTCAATTGTTCTTTGGAGCCTTGAAAGAATCCATTTATCAAAAATAACAAGGTCGTCGTCCTTGAGATTGTCTAAATCCGGCTTGAGGTCTTCAAGACGCATCATAACAAAGCGGGAGACCTGATGAACTTTATTGATAAAGTTTCTGCCAAGTTCAAATGTATTTTTTGAAAGCCAGGGATCCTGACCATCAGGTGTCGCCAAAACCAAAGAAATTCGCAGCGCATCAGCACCGAATTTATCAATTATCTCAAGGGGGTCGATTCCATTACCGAGAGATTTTGACATTTTGATTCCATTGGCATCACGTACTGTTCCATGGATGTAGACATCGGTGAAAGGCAGTTTGCCGATAAATTCATATCCGGCCATTACCATACGGGCAACCCAGAGGAATATGATTTCCGATGCGGTCGAGAGAACTTTGGTTGGATAGAAAGCATTGATATCTTTATCAGAATCAGGCCAGCCCATTGTTGAGAAAGGCCAGAGCCATGAAGAGAACCAGGTATCTAAGACATCTTCATCCTGAACGAGTTTTTCGGGGTCGTAACCGGGACAGTCTTCAGCTTTTGGTCGGTCTTTGGAGACAAACATGGTACCATCTTCAGCGTACCAAACGGGGATACGGTGCCCCCACCAGAGTTGCCGTGAAATACACCAGTCACGGATATTTTCCATCCAATGCAGATAAGTTTTTGACCAATATTCCGGATGAAATTTAATCTCTCCGGTTTTGACAGCATCGATAGCCGGTTTTGCCATTTCGGACATTTTAACAAACCATTGATCCGAAAGATATGGTTCGATGACGTTATGACAACGGTAACATGTACCTGCAGAAAGGTCGTAATCTTCGGTTTTTGCCAGGTAATTTTTCTTTTTCAATTCAGCAAGGAGCTGTTTGCGGCATTCATACCGGTCGAGTCCTTTGAATTTACCACCGTTTTCATTTATCGTACCGTCAATGTTCATAACATTGATTTCTTCGAGGTCGTGTCGCTTGCCGATTTCAAAATCGTTCGGATCGTGGGCTGGAGTTACTTTTACAACACCGGTACCGAACTCCGGGTCGACGTAGCTGTCAGCGACAATTGGAATCTCCCGTTCTATGATTGGGAGTATAACTGTTTTACCGACAAACTTTTTAAAACGACTGTCTTTCGGAGAGACAGCAAGGGCAGTATCACCCAGCATAGTTTCCGGACGGGTTGTAGCAACGGTTAGAAATTCATCGGAGCCTTTGATTTTATAATTTATATACCAGAGATGACTTTTTGAATCTACATGTTCGACTTCATCATCGGATAAGGATGTATGACAGGAGATACACCAGTTTACAATCCGGTGCCCGCGATATATCCAGCCTTTATCGTAGAGATGTTTAAAAACTTCATACACAGCGTTTGAGCGAACTTCATCAATTGTAAAAGCTGTCCGGCTCCAGTCGCAGGAACAACCCATTTTTTCAAGCTGATGCAGAATCTTATCTTTATTGCTGTACGCCCATTCTTCGGTCCGTTCTAAAAACTTTTCACGACCGATGTCACGGCGGGCGGAACCTTCTTTGATGAGTTGCTTTTCGACAACAACCTGAGTTGCTATACCGGCGTGATCGGCTCCCGGAATCCAGCAGGTTTCAAATCCCTGCATGCGGTGTTTCCGGATAAGGATATCCTGAATAGTGTTATTTAAAGCATGACCAAGGTGCAGGACAGAAGTAACATTTGGTGGAGGTATAACGATCGAATATGATTTTTTATCGGTTGTATTATCAGCTGTAAAATATTTTTTATCCAGCCAGTCGTTGTAGATTTTCTCTTCGATCTCAAACGGCTGATAGGCTGTTGATTTATTTTCTTTATTTTCGTTTTGCTTGCTCATTATTCTCTATTTTCTTATCATTTGCCAATTATATGGCGTTTTTAACATAGCGCCCAATGTAAACTGAACTTACCTTTTTGTCAAGGCGGTTCAAATCGGCGAAAAAAGTATATAAAGGTAACTATCGACCATATGAAAGATAATAAAAGCATCGTTTTTGATAAAAATGCTGAGCCAATTCACCGTTTAGTAGCATTATTTGAGATATTACGCTCTGAAAATGGCTGTGCCTGGGACAAGAAACAGACGCATAAAAGTCTGATACCGTATCTGATTGAGGAATCATACGAAGTAATCGAAGCTATTGAAAACGAGGATTATAGCGAACTTAAAGAAGAACTTGGGGATTTAGTCTGTCAGGCTGTTTTTCATGCACAGTTAGCCAAAGAGCGGGGGGATTTTGAGCTGAATGATTCGATTACCCATATTGTGGAGAAGCTGATTAGGCGTCATCCACATGTCTTTGAAGACCAGAAAGAGCTTGACCCGCAACAGGTTAGGGACCAATGGGAGAAGATTAAGGTCGATTCCGGGGAAAAGAAGTCAGTTCTGTCAGGGATACCTAAGTCTATGCCGGCATTGACTTTAGCATTCAGAATCGGCGAAAAAGCAGGCGGAATCGGGTTTGACTGGGAAAAACCGGAAGATGTCCTGAGCAAGATTGAAGAAGAGCTTTTAGAAGTAAAAGAGGAAATAATTTCCGAAAATGTGGATAAGTTGGAAGAAGAGGTCGGCGATCTCCTTTTTGCAGTTGCATCGCTTGCAAGAAAACTTGATATAGAACCGGAAACGGCATTGAAAGTTGCATTG
>QQUK01000380.1 GCA_008501655.1 Calditrichota bacterium | reverse complement strand
AGTAGCAACCGGTGCATCGTTTAAGCCGATAGTTACCAGGACTGAATCATAATCTTCAGAACCACAACTATCGACTGCATGGATGATAAATGAATAAACACCTTCGTATGTCGGGGTGAAGCAAATTTGGTTTCCGGACAATGTACCGATTGGTGAGACAAGTTCAGTAAGAGCGAGGTCATTGTCAGCATCTGTAAATGTAACACCAAAACAGACCTGGCCGAAACTGCAGAGGAATTCTGAGAAGTCAGCACCGGCATTGGCAACCGGAGGATTGCCTAAGGAAACGGTAATAAAAGCTGTGTCGGCAGTAGTGTTATTACAACCGTCAGTTGCTGTTACAATAACGGTGTAGACTCCGGCGGTATCAGCTGTAAAGCAGATATCATCCGACGAAGGGGAAGGAGCTGTCCGTGTTGCAACCGCATCAATTTCAAGATTTCCGGATGTACAGGTAATTTCTACTTCATCAAATTTAACACCGTCAGGCATATCAATAGTAATACCGCCATCTCCGGAACCGGATGCACCGCCATAAAAATACTGAGACATGACGTGTACCGGTGAATTATCATCTTTAAAAACGAGTTCAGCATCACCGGAACCGTTGGTGTTCGTAAAAATAATCATATCAACCGGGGAGCCGTTACAGGTTGTGATATCCTGAGAAAAACCTAAAGCGACATGATTCCCGGATGAAAAATCAACCGAACCATCACCGCTACCGCCGTCGGGTCCACCGGCACCGGGGAGGGTAAAAGTCATGTCGGTGGGTGCGCCTAAGAGTTGGTCGGCAGATTGCGCCGGTCCGATACCACTTGGGAAAGAACCATAATCTTCAACATTGTCAGCAAAAATAAAATTCGGGAGTGTAACTGAAATACCGGAAAGAGAATTTATTGGTGGAACAAAATCATCCGATTCGGTAAGAACAGCTCCCGGAGCCCCTCCGCCTATCTGTGTAATTGTTGCACCAAGATGGTTTAACACCGCAATCTGATCCAATCCAATTTCTGAACCGGAGTACTGACCGAGATTTGAAAGAACTGAATCGATATCACAGTTAGCATCATCAATTTCAACCGGAACACATACTTCACCTGGTCCGCATAGAATAACTGTAGAATCAGAGATTGTTATTACCGGAGCGTTCCCACCACTTGCAGTAACATCAAAAGTTTCGCATTTATTTGATGCTGAGAGTTTTGTTCGTTTTGAAGGATCACATGCCGAGTTACCGGGCTGACCCGATGATGGTTTAGATTCTCCTTGGAATTTTACTCGAATAGAATATGTACCTGGTGTTGTCGGGACAGTGATGCTCGCACAGGCAATACCGTTAGCATCAGTTAAGACTGTATCATCAGCATTCTGTCCGACATTATTGCCACAATTTCCATTGTTAACAAAAAAGAGGACAGGACGATTAGGTAATGGTGCGTAATTTCCACCTCCGCAATTTTCTTTCAAGTAGGCACAAATATCGATAACTGTACCACCGCAGACATCTTCAGAAGGAAAAACTGTAAATGAGAGCTTTGTATTGGCATCTGTAAATTCAGCTTCAGCGTAGATTCCGGATGAAAGTCCTTCAGCAGTAAGGGTATATGTCTGGTCAACGCCATCTGGTGGGACAATCCAGTATGTTTCAATAGCGCCGGATCCGTCAGCCGTGACAGTCCAGGGCTCTCCATTATCACCAAAACCAGGGTTGAATTTATTGGTAATGTCGATTTCTACCGATTCTCCAGCCCAAAAACCGCCACCGGTGATAATTACTGAATCGCCTGGAGCATAATCGGACGTATCTGTAGCTATAGCTGCGGATAAAAATGCCCCCGGTGTCGTATTTTCAGTATTTAAGTCAGAAACAATAAACAGTATGTCATCAGCATACATATTTGGTGTTAAAAATGCTGTAAAAAACATGAATGACAAAATAAATAAATATCTAATTCGCATGAAAATACCCTTTATATCTATGGAGTTACCACAAATTTCCCTGCGTCATTAATAAAATTACGCTTTATTTTATAATATTTTTATTTAAAAGGAGTGTTTTTAGGATGGCTTTAACAAGCAATCTATATGTTTCTCCTTACCTAATATCGTGTTTACATCAAGACAGAAATAAGCCGCAATCTGTTGTGTTTATCTAATAAATGACTCTGTCTGTAAGTACCCTATAATGTAGTCACTTTGAACAGTTCGGTCAAGGGAAAAATCCCTATTAATGCCTTAAAAACAGCTATTTATGAAAAAAAGAATACCAAAATAGTCATTATTTATTGATTAATCTTGGCTAAGACCGATTCAAACGGATTTAGAACCAATTTTTTCGGTTTTTGAGGTAAGTTGGGAAGTTCAAAATAAAAATCATTTGTTTCAATAAGCAGACGAATATACGCCTTGGAAGTATTATCAATTTGAAGTTCCAGAGGGATATACATTTTAAACCCTTCGGGGACTTTTTTTGTCACAACCTTGCATTTAGCTGTATACAGTCCGCTGGTTGGGTCCTGCTCAATATTATATTTAAATTCGCATTCCGGTAAATAATTATGGTAGACCCACTGGTCGAAAAACCAGCCGAGATCAATCCCAGCATACTTTTCCGCAATCCGTCTAAAGTCTTGTGTGGTAGCTTCTTTCCCGCGGAATGAACCATAAAACTCTCTCATCATAGACAAGAAAACATCCTCATTCATCGTTTTTAAGTCAATCAGCATATTCCGGAGCATATGAAGAACATAAGCACCCTTTTTATAAATAATCAGTCCATAGTCCCCGGCGGTTTCAGTTGATGATGTCCGGTAACCGAGTGCGATCGGTCCCGATTCTGCGCCGGAACCAAAGAGGAATTTTCTTGCTGAATAAATATTATTCCGGGAATCTCTGAGTTTATCCAAAAACATCTCGTTCCCCAGAACAACCTGCAGGTACATTAAAGCACTGTATTCGGCAAATCCTTCTGATAACCACTGGTCATGATATGTCTGATATCCTACGCCAACCCCCCACCATTGATGAGCTGTTTCATGGGCTCGAAGTAATCGATCGTTACCCCAATGGTCGGTATTAATCCAGGTAGAAAAACCGAGATGGATGAAACCGGGAAATGCTTCGGAATGCGGCATCAGAATTTCAGATACAGAGATTTTAGGGTTTGTGTATTCACCAAAGTAATGATTGAATGTTTTGGTCGCATTGGAAATATCTTCATGAATCTGTTTTTCCATATCTTTACCAATAGCAATCAAATCCTGGGCAAGGTAAGTAGCTATCTCATTGTGCAGCTCTTTTGAAAAAAAGATTTCAATTGGAGGCAGACCATCTTCTTCAAACAGGTATTTTTTCATATAGCCTAAAGAGAAAGAGACATTTGAAGCTTCGGGGATTACATTCCATTTTGTTACCAGATATTCACCTTCTTTTCTCTCGCTCAATTTGTTTCCACACGAAGTGAAAGTGTAATCTTTGTCGGTTTTGAATGTCATATTAAAGATTGCCCGGTCCCGAAATCCATACCGGGGATACCATTTGGCTCCGGCAAATATAAAAAGTTCCCCCATCCCTTTCTGGGCAATTTCCCCGTTGTAATAAAAAGTCAGTTGAAGCGTGTCACCAAACATATACGGTTTATCCAATAAAAGTCCGACTTGAGATGTCTCCCAGTTTTTAAAAGAGACATCAAGCTTTTCGCGGATGAATCTGACATTGTTTTTTTTGTTATCAATTATAGAATCTAAGGCAAGAGAAGGAAGGAGATTAACTTCGATAAACTGAGTCGGACCGGAGATGACCTCAAAAGTTACTTCAGTTTTACAGGTCAGGTTGCCGTTATTATCGATTTGAGCATCAATCGAATATGTTTTTGTATCAAGCTGTTTTTTATCACGTCCGTTTATATTGATATATGTTTCATCAACGTTATATTGAGAATAGCTGTTGATAGTCTCGATGAAATTCTGTCCCGGTTCCCAGAACCGTTTCCGGAACTGTACTTCCTCACGAAGATACGGATTATATAAATAAATTAACTCATCAGTGTTTGCCGGTTTTACCGATGCCAGAAAATACTCTTTACCAAAAGGGTAGATTAGATTTCGAAGCAATTCAAACGAATAGAGATAGGCACCGTCTCTTCTGACTTCCCGATAAAGTTTATCTGCTTCATCCTGCAAATCTTTTAAATCTCCCTGAATTTCAGATTTACTATTCTTATTTGTCAGTTGTTTGTATACAGTCGGAGTAAAAAAGAGTAGTATTTTTTCAAACTCACGGTTCAGAGAGTCAGTTGCAAAAAATCTATTCAGCTGATCTTTTTCCATTTGTGCTGAAGGAGAAAAGCGGAATGTACCGTATCCTTCAAAATATCCGCCGAAGAACAGTGTGTCGTTCTCGTGTACAACCGGTTCAAAAAATGTAATCGTTCCCGATTGTAGCAGTATTTGTA
>QQUK01000155.1 GCA_008501655.1 Calditrichota bacterium | reverse complement strand
GACATGAGTTGGAAATGGCGGTATCAAATGACTGAAAATCTTGCAAGTAATCTTGATGGAGATAAATTCGGCGTCAAAGATATATACATTTTCGGAAGTACAAAAAATGCAACCGCTGCATCTGGCTCCGATGTGGATATTCTTATTCATTTTACCGGTAACGAAACCCAGCTGGACAATCTAACTAACTGGCTCAATGGCTGGAGTCTGAGTATGTCGCATATCAATTATCTGAAAACCGGTTACAAAACCGAAGGACTGCTTGATATACATATTATCACAGATAAAGATATAGAAAATAAATCGAGTTTTGCTCAGAAGATTAATGCTATTACCGACCCGGCGAAAAAATTGCAGATGAAAAAGAAATAACTACAGGAGTTCTCTGGAAACAGTAGATAAATCATCCAATGCAAATCGCAATAAAGAAAGTTCATTCCCGTCATGCGCTGCAGTAAACACCGGAGTATCACCAATTATATCTTTCCACTCACCGGTTAATCTTGCTGATTCATGAATATGTCCATGTAATCCAAGATACGGTTTTTTCTCTTCAAAGAATTCTCTGATCGCAATACTCCCGACATGGACATCCAAGGGAACATGGTCTATCATTTTCCCATCAAGAGCAGCTCTATCAAGATGGCACTTATACGGCGGTGAGTGAAACAGACAAATCAATTTTTCAACATTGATTCCTCTACTTTTTTCTGCAATATCTTTTTTGATAGTCCCGTATTTGATTTCATTCTGTGCAACTTTGAAATTTCGATACCCTTCCTCGGGTGAAACACAGCCGGGATCGACATACCGGGAAACATCATACTTTTCCCAATCTTTGATTAAAAACGGTGTAGGTGGAACATATGGATATCCAAAAATAGAATACTCCTGATAGTGAACAATCCGATTATTCAGATACAGCCAATCTTCTTCTGTTTCACCAGAACGCAATTCATCTTCAAAAAGGATTGGATCATCATTTCCTGAAATAAGCATGATAACAGGAAACTCATCCTGAAGAGCTCCTTTCAGCTTTTTAATTTCGGGAAGGAAGTATTGTGAGATAAATGTCTCATCAGAAAGACTGTTTATTGCATTAAGGCTACTGGGAAACAGATCCCCACCCATTAAAACAAGAGAAGGTTTTTCTTCTTTAATACAGCTGAAGAGTTTTTCATATTGCTTCTGATTCCCGTGGATATCGGAGACAAAAAAACAGTTTTGATTTTTAAAACCTGGCTTCAAAATAAGAAAATTCCTTGTTACAGAATCAATTATAACAATTAAATGTTTTTAATCAATCTTCCGGTGAAGTGATTACTTGTCCTCTTGAAGTAAACGATACCCCTTGCTGCATTTGCGTACCTATCATAATCGATTCTACAATAGGCTGATTAATTTTTTTATCAGCTTCCCATGAAACAAGAAAATTTGCTCCGGACCCGCCGCTTTCATCTTTTTCCGGAACGACATATCGTAATGATTCAAGAGGACCTAATATTATGGAGGTGTCAATATAACTGATAAGCAGCTTCCCTTGTGTTTCATAATATTCAACTTTTGTTATCTTCATTGCATCAACTGGGTCAGTATTCCGAATGCTGAGCGTCACCGTTAACAGAAACGGTTTTTCACTGTTTGCACTATAAATATGAGAATATGCCGGAATATATATTAATTCACCTTGTGATAACTCCGGTTTTTCGCAGGCAGTTATCTCTAATACAAAAAACACAACCATACAGCAAACTATTACAAGACTGAACATCATTCTATTTTTCATCGTATTCTATCTCCTTCTTTTCTAATGTAGCTTTCTCACATAAGCCTGTAAAGATAAATAATAAAAAGCCCCGATAAGAATCACTCATCGGGGCTGCTTCAGTAAACAGTATGTAATAATTATTTAGATTTTTTCAATGAATGACCGGTTGCCAGTCCAAAGATAAAGAGTACTACAACCAATATACCTAAAGCAAATATTGTATCTCCGGGTGCGCGCAACCATTTTAACACAGTTATCGCTGGAGAGTACAAATATTCTGAACTTCTGGCATACCAATAACCATGTTCCACCGATGCCCAGGTCTGCATAAATCCTATCGGTAACAAACTCAACAGAACCATCAGCGATAAACCACCGTTGATTGTCCAGAATGCAAACTTCAGAATATTATCTTTCCAGTCACGTTTCACATAGAGTACTCTCAGACAAAAGAGCATCAATCCGATTCCCAGCATACCATATACACCAAACAAAGCTGTGTGAGCATGAACCGGAGTTGTATTCAAACCTTGCATATAATACAATGCAATCGGCGGATTTATCATAAATCCAAAGAGCCCGGCACCAACCATATTCCAGAATGCTACTGCAACAAAGAAGTAAATCGGCCATTTGTATTTTGTTGCCCACGGTGTCGATCGTGACAACTTGATATTGTCCCAGGCTTCAAAACCGATAATTGTCAACGGCACAACTTCAAGAGCACTGAAAACAGCACCTAAGGCCATAACAACCGTTGGTGTTCCTGCAAAATACAGATGATGCAGAGTTCCGATAATCCCACCGGTTAAAAATATTGTGGTAGAAAATAAAACAGCAGTATTCGCGCTTTTTAACCGAACTAATCCTAAACGGGCAAATAAGAACGCTATCACAGCTGTAGCAAAGACTTCAAAGAAACCTTCCACCCAAAGATGCACAACCCACCAACGCCAGTATTCAACCATTGAAAGGTGCGTCTGTTTCCCCCACATGAGACCGGCCATGTAAAAACTGCCAATAGCAACAGCCGAAATAAAGAACATCGTCAGCAGCGGTTTTTCTTCACCGCCTTTTTTTATTGCCTGGACAATACATCTTCCAACCAGTGTCACCCAGAGAATAAGTCCCACGAGTAACGCTATCTGCCAGACTCGTCCAAGGTCAACATACTCATAGCCCTGATGGCCAAAGTAAAACCAGGAATCACCACCGAGATAACCTTTGACACTCAACCATTCACCGGCAAATGAACCAAGGACAACAACAAGCAATGCACCAAAAAGTACATTGACACCAAGACGTTGATATTTCGGTTCGGTACCGCTGACAGCCGGACCTATGAACAGACCGGCAGCCAGCCATGCTGTCGCAATCCAGAATATCCCAAGTTGCGTATGCCAGGTACGGGCTAAACTGTAAGGCAGCCAGTCATCAATCGGTATCCCATAAAACCCGTCTCCTTCTACTCCATAGTGTGCTGAGATTACTCCCATCACCATCTGAAGTAAAAACAGTCCGGCAACTGTCCAGAAATACTTTATCGTCGCAAGCTGTGAAGGTGTTGCCTTAAATTGTATCAATGGATCTTCAGTAGGCAGCTGTTCCGAAACAACTTCATTTGACCGTGAAGCATGGAACCAGACAAGTAATCCAATTCCGCCTAATAACATAATAATACTAAAACCTGTCCAGATGATTGAATCCGATGTCGGGACATTGTCAATCAGAGGTTCATGCGGCCAGTTACTTGTATAGGTCATATCATCATCAACACGATTAGTCGATGCTGCCCAGGATGTCCAAAAGAAAAATGAAGCTAATTGTCTCATTCTTGCTTCACTGGATACAGTCCCTTCAGGAATTGCATATTCGATATTCCCCCGAAGGAATACATCTGAATAGTGTGCAAGGTTACTTTCAAACGCCTCTTTCCTGACCGGGTCAAGGACGATCCGGTTGGTAGTTTCATCATAGGTGTTAGTCCGCATCAGAACTTTTAATCGTGCCTCCAAGGCTGCCTGTTGCTCACCATGAAGATTGTCAAACGGTATTCCAAAATCATTGTTTGACCATTTATTCAGAATAAATACACACTCCCTATGCAGCCAGTCAGCTGACCAATCAGGAGCAACATAGCTTCCATGCCCCCATATTGAACCGAGTTCCATACCACCCATTGCCTGCCAGACATTCTGACCTTCAGAGACATCCCCGGGTGCAACGATAACCTGACCATCAGTAGTAACCACCGATTCAGGAAGAGGGGGTTTTTCCTGATAAATTTTGATTCCGGTCCATCCAAGAACCGCAAACGAGATTGCCACCACAGCAATAAAAGCAATCCATAATTTTTTCATCTCATCATCCTTATTTTAATGATTACATCCGCATGATGTCGGAATTGCCAGTGAAAACTCGACATGATACTGTTCAGCTAATTTTTTAACTTTATCCAGATAGGCTTCATGTGTACCATCACCCATATGGTCTGATTCAACATGATGAAATTCATTCAGCAGATTTTTCTGCTCTTCTTCATTCAACATCTTGTCAGCCATTGGAAATAATATCGTATCCTCTTTATGAATGTGTGCCTGCAGCAGTTGTACGTAGCCGAGAGCATTTTCCGCAAACAAATTAATCGCCTCCATATCGCCATTCGACGCAGAATCAAGATTCTCAGACATCCCCCGGACATATTCACGACCCTGTCGATGTTCAGACAACATCTGACCAACAGGTCCAAACTCCGAAGACATACCCTTATTTATCATTTTTGCAAACAGATGATTTTCTTCTTTGCCATGATGGCATTTGTCTGCAAATGTTTTGATAATATCGATAGCTGTTTCTGCTGATTTTTTATTGAGTTTTTTTAATCGTTTTGCTTCATCGACTACTTTACCTAAGCAAAGAAGCACAACTTCGATGACCCGGTGTTCATTTGAAAGAATTGTAGTGATATTCATGAATTTCTCCTTATTATATGTTAATCGCATGTCTTTATCCTATTATAATCCAAAAAAAATGATATCTATTCTTATTTTGCAACCTCTTTAATTGTTGTTTCTTTTAAAAAGGATAAATAGTCCTCTCTGACTTTTGACCAGCGGGTATGAACTGAACATGGTGATTTCTCGGAACATTGTGATCTGCCCAGGAAACAACCATTCCATTTGCTGACTTTCTCAATTGGTTCTAAGACATCATAAACGGTTATTTTGTCAGCTGGTTTTGCAAGTTTAAATCCACCACCAAAGCCTTTTTGAGAAATCACAAGACCTTCTTCCGCCAACTGTTTAAGTAATTTACCTAAGTAATTGGGAGGTGCCCCGACTTTATTGGCAATCTGTGTAGCCCCGGCAAATTCATCAGAGTCAAGCTGAGATAAAAACGCAAGAGCTAACGTAGCATGTATTCCGGTTTTAGATATCATTTCATAATCCTCTATTCACATGCGAATATATAATTATTTTCGGTTTTGTCAACAGAAAACTTTAGGCATATCGTATAATAAATACCCAATACTAAATATGTTAGGTATATAATGGAATTATATTATATTCTATTTTATCCGGAGGCTCTAATATAAATCATTTGATATTATTAGCTTATAGAAAGCAGAGGAGGCGCGGGTGCCCCATCGCTTGCGGTGGGATAGGTAACCCATAAATATGTATTATAAAATCTTAACATTTCACATCCCCATATACAAGTACAATAAAGACATAGAATAACTGCAATAAAAAAGCGGGCTATCGTGGACTATTTTAGAACCGCAGCTTGAAAAACTCATGCAATTTATAGATTTGCCTGAGATTTTATATGCTCGAAGGTTTGACATTTTTATATCAATACTAATACAGTCCTAGATACAAATACTCTCATATAATTGCAAATGAATCACATTATATACGATGTAATTATCATTAAACTCTAATTTCCTCATCCCTATTTCTAGACCTATACAAATGATATAAAAGATTAAACACAATCATTACTACTCCCTGGAGTACAAAAAATAAACCAATACTGTTTATTAACTCTACTCCAAAATTTAACTGCGAATAGAATGAAAAGTTAGACACACCTCTTAAACCTGAAAATAGTTTTGTCCCTTCCGATAACAACAAACCACCAAACAAACAGAATATAGATATTTTCATTATGATTTTATGATATTTTATTTTCCATATTGACTCCCAAAGGTGCAATACCAGTATCATGATTGTTGAACCTATAAATCCAAATAATAGCAAGTGAAAGTGTCCTGATATGAAGATTGAGTTATGGAGTTGGGAATTTATAAGAGGTGTAATTAACATCATACCGGTTATACTCCCTAAAACAACTGATAGTAAAGAGAATATCACGAATAGTCGTTGATTTGAGTCAGAATAACTCCTTTTAAACCAATTCATTAAAAGAATCACAATAAGATAACTTATTGGTATAATCGGTAACATCCCAAAAAATGAAAAGATTAACGAATACTTTTCTGAAAGTCCTGTGAAATACAAATGCTGTCCCCAACTGAGGAGTCCAAATATAGCAATTATACCAAAACATGCGGAAATTCTTTTATTATATAACTCAATTTTACTTATTGTGAAATGAGAAAGAATACCAGCGGCAAAAATAAACAGAGCATAAAACAGAGGATGAACACCGATCCAGAAAAGATGCATTGAAAAAACCACATCTCCTCCCATCTTACTGTCTAATATCCCTAATCCAAATTTAATTTCACTTAAAATCATCAGGATATACATTAGAAGAACAGGGAGTGCAATTATATAGATAAATGAGCTTAAATAAAATGAGTTTAAAAGAATTTTTGATTTACTGTCAGAGAACTTAAGACGTTTTATTCCATATATTATCACAATTGTTCGTATACTTGATATAATGGTAGATAAAACAACTAATCCGATAGCTAACAAGACAAGTTCGATCCCGAAAGAATCATAATATTCAATTTTATAAAGTTTCCAATCTGTCAATTGTGGACTGTAAATACTCCCGGTTATAAAAACTATAAACGCAGCATTATATAGCAGAAAGGACAGATTATTTAATTTTGTTAAACTATCATTTTTATAATTGAGCAATTTAGGAAGCCATAAATTTGTACCAATCGTGTGAAAAAAAGGGATAAATATAAAAAAGACAAAAATAATTCCATGACTTGCCGATGTAAGCGCAAACGAACTACTAAACGATTCTTCAAGGCCAAGCAAACGAGAACTCGAAAGTAGTAAAAATATAGGCAGAAGAGCAAACAGAAACAGTATTCCAAAGAGATACAAGTATCTCATGCCGATTTGATGGGAAGATGCTCTTAAGAATACATCAGTTAAATTTCTTGTGCTCTGATTTTCTAAGCTTGTAAAACTATTATTCACTAAACCTCCAATCTAAAAGTCTATTTTCTTAAACTTCTTCATACTAAAATAAAACGGAAACAATACCCAGGCTACTAAGGATAAGAGAGAAGTAATTTGCGCAAAATTAGAACTGAAAAAACTTTTGAATACAGCTCCCGTATAACCTAATAGTGCTGATACATCTATTTTTAACAAAATCAAAACTCTTGCTAAATCTATCGGATTTGAAAACATTAAAACTATCATCGGTTTCTCGAGTGGGTAATCCTGGAACAGGATTACGACCATCAATACAAGTCCGTCATAAACGACAGCCATTGTTAACCATAACAGCAGAGATATGCCAAGTCCTCTCCCCTTATCCTCATTACTAATTGAAACCCAAAATGCTAAACAGATAAAAGTAAGAGTTAACATTACACCTATAAAAATTAATAGAAACAATATATTCCAATATCCGGACAACATTGAAAATCTCCATAAAACAGGTATACTAATAGCAAAGATAAAGCAAAGAGATAGAGAGAACGACAAACCTGAGACGAGCCCTATGTATACAGATTTTCGACTAATCGGCTGGGTGAGCATCAATTCTATAAAATTTCTTGAATTATAATAATATATAGTCGCAAATATTATTGATATAAGAGGAACTAAAAATATTGTTACTGATACCATCCCGGATAGAGCTTTCAAACTGTGTCCGCTAAACCGGAACATGCCTTCAGTTATCATACATAAAACTATAAAATAAACGATAATCCATCGGCTACGAAGTAGATCTTTGATTCCATAGAATGTTATCTTATTAATTAACTTGAACATAATTATTCCATTAGTTTTGCTATAGAATCCTCTAGTGTGGATTCATTCGTTTGAATTTTAAGTTCTGTCAACGGACCATTATACTTTAATCTACCTTCACATATAAATATTATATCATCAGCAAAATGCTCAACTTCACTCAAAACATGTGAAGATAATAATATGGTTTTATCTTCTTCTCTCATTTGTTGTATATATTGTTTAAATGTACGTGCTGCTATCGGGTCCAACCCTGCAGTCGGTTCGTCACATATATATATCTGTGGATTAAACATAAATGCTAAATTTGCACTTAACTTTTGTCTTGTCCCACCTGATAAAGAATATATCTTTTTTTTCAGTTCTGTTGTGAGGTCAAAAGGTTTATCGATTCCATAACTCGGATGACCTGTACCATTTCTAAGATTTAATACTAAATTAAAAACATCTTTCACAAGAAGATTTTCCGGAAAATGACCATATTGAGGTACATATCCTATATCTTTGCGGTAATTATAATTACTGCTGACTGATACATCATTCACTTTAATATCTCCGGAAGATGGTTTTACTAAACCAAGTATACATTTTATCAGTGTTGATTTACCAGAACCATTAGGACCAATAAGTACAGTTACTTTACCGGTTCTAATCGAAGTATTAACGTTATCCAGAACTTGTAGTTTGCCGTAGGATTTTTGAAGTTTATCAATTGTTATCATAGATTATATCCATAGCTGGTTTGTCGTCTATCAATGTCTCAGGAGTTATAGTAGGAATTATTTTTTCTACTGTTGATATGATATTTACAAAAATCGAATGAAGTAATATAATCGACTGCGGTCTTTTCTCGACTTCTATTGCAAACAATGAAACAGGGCGGAAAGGTACATCACCATAGCCATCACGATCAAGATCATAACCGGAATAATCACTCCAGTAGTTTTCAGAAAACGTACTGTTGTTATTACGACCATTGGTGGAAATCTGAAATGAATTTGATATAAAGTTGTTTCTTGTAATAAAATTATCAAGAGAATTTGACATCACTTTCATTGCCCAGCCATTTTCTACAATATCATTCCCATCAACTTGTATTCGATTAGAAGCTTCAATATATATTGCTACTGTATTATTTTTAAAACTATTATTTATAATCTTGCTATCTGAAATCTCTTTTAATAGTAATCCATATGAAGATGACCCTTGATTTAAAATAAATCTGTTTTCTATCATATCTACATATTTAGAATACATAACAGCAACACCAGCACCATTATTTTTAAATGTATTCATCTTGTAGGTACAACTGTCAGAAAACATAAAATGTAACCCATACCTCAGGTTTCCAGAACTCAAATTATTCTTAATCTGACTGTTTTTAACAAATTCAAAATAGATTCCATCCCTGTGATTGCTGACTTTATTATCATAAATTTCGATATTTTTACAGTACCACGCATGTATGCCGTTTCCTGAACTTGACTCAGAGATAGCATTACCGGTTATCTCATTTCCCTTTACAATACAATTTGATGATTTTGAGAGATAAATGGCAAAGAAATTATCATTTAAAATGTTATTTTGAACAGTACAAAACTTGCTTTCTTCAACTAATATAGCAGCATTATCTTTAATGTAACTAACACCTGAACCATTGATAGTTAAATTTTCAATCGTAACACTATCAGAAGTTATTTTAAAAATCTGATCTTTCCCTTGGCCATCAATGACTGCTTTGCCTTGACCTCTTATCGTCAAAGGATGCATTACTTCTATATTTGTCTCATGATATATCCCTTCATGGACTATTATCGTATCATGGGGTTTTGAATTAATTATAGAAGACTTTAAGTCTGACTTAGAGTGAGTACTTTTAATCTCATATGTAGCACTATGCGATTGTAAAAAAATGAACAATATAAAAAAAAGAACATATCTTAAGATACGCATAGTTTTTTTACCTCTACAAATCCCATGTGTACTTTACGATCTCATTTGTTTTTTGCCAGTCTATTATTTCTGCACCAAAAGTATTAAGCAATTTTTGGGCTTGCATATCATCTCTTACAGCTAAAAGCCCTATACCCATTGGACTATGAACAGTACCGCCATAGAGAAATATAGCATCTTCGATATTTATAAACTGATCCGGTTGTTCAAAATTTGTCACCCACATTGAATGAGTGTTATTTTTTAATTCTTCTTGTTTTATCGTTATCGCAGCTAAACATTCGATTGAATCAAAGTAATACTTTTTACCTTTTTTATTTATAAGCTGAGTTCCGAATTGTTTTTCTACAATATTCATCTTACAATAAGCACAACTCTCTTTTCCGTAATTGATTTGGCTTGGCTGGTAATCTGCACATGCTGTCATTAGCATAAAAACCGCAAATAACAGAGTTACAATAAATGAACTTTTTATCATTTTCTATCCTTTCTAAAATCAAAAAACCACACGCAGCACCAAATGATAAAAACTCCTATTGCAGTATAGCCACCTATGCCAGGTAAAGATATAGCTTTAAAATTCAATATTGTTTTGGAACCAATTATCGGTGGTTGGTATGATTGCCCCGGAATTTTTATAATCGCCTTTTCCATATCAAGATTATGACCGTAATCATAACTCCATAGATAAAAATCTACGAAACCGGCTATTGCTACAGCAAGAAACAATAGAATCAAAAGTAGTAATAATTTTCTGCGCCCGAAGATGCCAACTATCATGCCGGATACCATAACAACTCTCATGATCCAGGGCATAATTTTTAGTTCAGGAATTGAATCAGGCTCTATATGTTTCATCCCGATATAGTGATTCAAATTATTAATCTTATTTAAATCATGAGTATCAGCTCCGGATATGTTGTTGATCCAAATATGCAAACCTAATCCTTCGGGATATTGTGGTGCTTCTAAACTTATAACCCATAACGGAAAGTAATAAGTAACAGCGAGCAGCAAAGCTGTAATGAATATCAATAATCGCGAATTAAAACTCATTTTATTAAAGGGAGAAAGAGCCAGTGACCCTTTCTCCTTACCTATCTAAATTAATCGTTTAATAACTTATTTTTATATTCGAATTTTTAGGTGAAACCCGAATATACCCTTGCATCTCCTGATGTAACGCTGAACAAAAATCAGTACAATAAAACGGGTAGACTCCAACTTCTTTCGGTTCCCATAATATTGTTTTCGTTTGACCAGGCATTACTAACAGTTCAGAATTTAAATTTCCTAAAACAGCGAAACCATGCGGTATATCCCAATCTTGCTCGAGATTAGTCACATGAAAATAGACTTTATCTCCTGTTTTAACACCTTCAATATTATCAGGAGCAAAATGAGTTCGTATTGTAGTCAGATACACATGAACTTCATTTCCTTTTCTTTCTACACGTGCTTCATCTTCACTTTTTGCGACATATTTATGAGAGTTCTTTTCTATAGGGAAGATTCTCACCTGCTTATCTTTAATAAGGTCAGCTTTTAAACCTTGAGCATAGTGGGGTTCCCCCATAGTTGGAAAATCTAAAAGCATTTCCATTTTATCACCTGATATATCGATTAACTGGGCTGCATGAGCTAATTCCGGACCTGTAGGTAGATAGCGATCCTTAGTAATCTTATTCATCGCCACAAGATATTTCCCCCAAGGTTGCTTACTGTCACCGCCAGGTATCATCAAATGTCCGATTGAATAATATGTTGGAATCCTATCTAATACTTCCCAGGTTCCAATCTTCCATTTGGTTACTTCAGATGATAAAAACATAGAAGTATATGCATTCCCTTTTCCATCAAATTCTGTATGAAGGGGTCCAAGCCCGCACTCTTTTACTTCACCAGCTAACACAGCTTCATATTTAAGCACAGGGATTCCATCAACTTCTTTTTCGAAAGCTTTATCTTCAATGGCTTTAAGCATTTTAGAAAATGAATGTACAGTTAACTGTGCCGCTAATTTACCGGATCCTACGATATACTCACCTGATGGATCGACATCAACACCATGTGGAGATTTCGGTGTCGGTAAGTAATAAATCAATCCCGGACAGTCTTTAGGGCTAAGAATACGTACTTCAGTTATCTTGTCAGATATTGCTACATGGTTTTCATCAAGATAATTGTGACGAGCATCAACTTTCATTGTTGAGAATTTACCGTCTTTTACATATTTCTCAGCAAGTTTCCAATTTACAGCTGCTATAAAATCTTTATCATTCTTGGAAGCGTTTATCTCTAACAACTCATTAGCCTGTTCGGTGTTATAACAAGTAAAAAATGACCATCCATAGGAGGGTCCTTTTCCGGAATGCGATAAATCATAATCAAATCCGGGAACCATGATTTGGAATGATATATTCATCTCCCCGGTAGCGGAATCGACTTTGATAAATGAAATTGTTCCTTTAAAATTTTCTTTATATGTATCAATTGAGACATCTTTTTGTGGTATGGGAAGAGAAAATCGTGTAGATGCAACAACATACTCATTGTTTGGAGTTACAAATGGTGAAGCATGGTTACCGCCAGAGTTTGGAATCTGAATTATTTCAACAGTTTCAAACGTTGTCAAATCAATTCTGGCTACACGGGGAGTATTGTTACCATTAATAAACAACCATCTGCCGTCAGGCACACCACCTGTTTGTGATAACTCAGGGTGATGAGAATCATCCCATGGAACGAAGCCGTATGAAGTCATCAACATGTTCTTTGATTCTTCTGCATATCCATATGCATTCTCAGCGAATTGTGAGAATACAGGGATAGTTTTTAAAAGGCGACCTGAAGGAAGCCCGTGAACTGTTACTTGCCCTGAGTACCCTCCAGAAAAAAATGCATAAAACTCATCATAACTTCCCGGTGGTACATATACCTTTGAAGCAGCATCTGCTGTACCACCCATCTCCTGGGATGAACTACATCCAATCATTCCAATAAGAATGAATAGAATTAACAAGGACAGCCCATGCATTGTTCTACGTTTCCTCACTTACAAACCTCCTAATGTTATTTAAATTTATTGGTTAGGACTTCTAGTCGCCTCATACCTTAAATATTCTACTATTTTTCTTGCTTCTTCTACGGTTACATTTTGAAATGTCATCATTGTATAATATTGAGCAAACAATGCCTGCATATCTGGATGTTTAGTAACATTTTGTTGTGGATCCAAAATCTGATTCATAATAAAAGTCGGTGAACGATACACTGTTACACCCCGCAACGGTGGTCCGGTATATCTTTCATCAAGTTTATGACAGGTTCCACACTTCATCTTAAACATCTCTTTGCCTTCCAAAGCCATGACTGTATCAAGAGGACCAACCTTGATCTCCTCTTTTATAGGTCCAAATCCATGCGTAATCTCAAACGGAACTTTTTCCTGAATGATTTCTTCTGGCTTATCAAATAAGCCAACTCTATCTTCCATCGGTATTGGCTTACCTTCCTGATCATAAATAACAGCATACTGATTCACCGGCTGATTTCTAATCTCATTGATTTCTCCTCGAAACAAAGTATCCATCATTGTAAAAGATATAAATATTGCCAGGAATGCTATACTGCTGACAAAAATTACCATATATATCTTGTTATCATATTTTAGATGCATGAAGTAGAGTGCGACCAATATAGCTTTACTTGATGCAACAGCCAAAGCTATAACTATATTCCATCTTCCAAAATCAAATTGTGCTACAACTACCGTGATTATTGTTAACCCTAAAAGTATACCACCAATTGTTAAATATGTACGCAATGGCAAGATATGATTATTCGAATTTTCCATTTGTATACCACTTTTTTATGTTAATTACTTCCCTGATAAATTAAATTCATCATCATTAATTGTTAAATCATGTATTGTGTTCGTCTTAAATAATTTTAAAATTTCAATTCGTTGTAATTTCCACTGTTTATGTAAGGGACACGGATGATCATCAGAACAAGTTGGTAAACCAAAAATACAACTTTCGAAAAGTTTCATTCCATCAATCGCATCCACAATTTCTATTATTTTTATCTTTTCAGGAGATCTCGTAAGAGTTATTCCACCATTAGGTCCTCTAAAAGAGTTCATGATCTTCGATTCTGTCAATTTTTGAAGAATCTTAGTTAAAAAATGGAATGAAATATCAAGCTCTTTCGCCAACTCTGAAACAGGGATATAGTTTCTACCTGAATCAATTTTCTTTTTCGATATTAGAAGTGCTGCTCTTACTGCATATGTACAACTTTTTGATAATAACATAAAAAACCCTATATTTAAGACATTGATGTCTTAAATATGATAGTCTGAACTAACATTGTCAATAGTTTTTAAGGATAAAAATTAATTTTTAAACAAAATTAACTGAATTGAATGAAAAAGTTTTAACCTAAGATGAAGGTCATCACGTAAACGACTACCACGCTGAGAGTTACGAAAATGCGGGCTATCGTGGACTATTTAAAAACTGAATTAAAAGTATTCTTGTAACTGAATATTATATTTAATTTATAAGAAAACGAAGGAAGTTAGACGATTTTCACAACTTTTTTGATGTATGAACATCTAAATGTTATGTCAAAATCAATGCTGGTATCTATCGAGTAATTGTTGAAAACGAGGTATTTTCTGCAAAGGCTCAAACAAAGGATCCCCTCTTAAGTATTCAGGTGAACACCAGGCAGGTATTGACAAAGCATATTCTAATTCATCAATTGCTAATTCATACTCGCCTACGATTGTGTATATAAGAGCCATGACCATGACCGCGTCCGGTCCTCACCAGTGGCAGGTTTCAATAGACATCATTTCTTTAGATCTTTTACCTGCTTCAATCGCTTCTTTTTTCATTCCCATAAAGGCATAGGAAAGTCCAAGTTCAGCAACTGCATGAAACTCAAAGTCACCTTGATCAATAACATCCTGCAGAAGAATTCTTGTTGAATCGTAATAAATAAATGCTGAGTCCCTTTGTCCAATGAGATCAAACAACTGGGCAAGGTTGAATTGTATAGTGTGGGGTGATCTTGCTGTAATGGTTCCAAGATATTTACCAAGTTCTCGTACATCTGCTATTGCTTTTTGAGGGTCAATCTCATCAATAATATAACGCCATAAGCCAAATGAAGTTGTTGATACTAACTCATAGGCTGATATTTCTGCTAATCCAACATCGTTTACTAATCTACTGAAAACTGCACCATCATACTCTACTTTACCAGTACGAAGTTGTTCTATAAAGATCTTCATGTATGCAGCATCTTCATTCTTTGGGTTCAGAACAAGAGCACGATCAACATAGCGCTCAGCCTCATCATAATCTCGAGTCATACTCAGGTTGTTAGCAATAAAAAAATATCTACGATGGTTCAAAGGATCAATTTTGATTGCTTCCTCAAAATAGGTTAAGGACTCTTTCCATTTTCCCTGACGCATTTTGACAACACCTATAGCCTCAGAAAGATCAGCATTATTTATGATCTCTGATTTGGCTGCGTACAGGAGTTCTAACGCTTTTTCATAATCTTGATCGATGTAATTATAGTATGTACCCATGGCGATCTTTGAGTGCGGGTTGTCTGGATCCAGAGCCATCGCTTTCTCAGCAGCAGCTAAAGCTTCATTTTTATGATGTTTAGAATCAATTGTAGTAAAAAAGAAGTAAAAGGTTGATTGATTTATAGACTTCTGAGCCCAGGCTAAAGTAAAATTGGGATCTAAAACAATAGCTGAATCAAACATCCTAATAGATTCATAAAAATCAGCAGTCTTGAAAGAGTGACTTGAGACTTCAAGACCTCTTAAATAGTAATTATATGCTTCCATATTTGTAGTTGGTGCATAATCAGGAGCTTGTTCATCGGGAGTCAGTAAAGTCAAACCGAGGGCTGTGACTATCTTGCCAGCAATTTCTGATTGAACTTCAAACACTTGAGTCATTTCTTGATCAAATCTATCCGACCACATCAAATAGTTGTCATCAGTTTTAGTCAATATAGGATTTATACGAAAGCGGCTAACCTCTCCTGATCTATCCCATAGAATAGTAGCTTCGAGGACGTAAGTTGCTCCTGTCTCTTCTCTAATTTGTTGAAAATCATATTCATCTCCGTGGTATTTTTCAGCAGTTCTGGGGGAGATAAGACTCAACCCTTTAATTTCTGATAAGCGAGTATTGATCTCAAAGCGGATTCCATTAGAAAAATAATCATCTACTTCATCACCAAGGTTTTCAAAAGGTAGTACTATTAAAACGGGTTGAATCTCATTATACGATTCAACATCTGACTGTACAAAATAACTCGAAATGAAGAATACAAGAATGATTATGATAACAGCAGATGCAACCAGCCAATAAGGTATTCGCTTTGAAACAGTTTCTGAATCAAAAGATAATCGTTTCAGATCTGCTAACATTCCATCAGCATGCTGGTAGCGTACAGAAGGATCTTTTGCTATAGCTTTACTAATAATTTGTTGAAGTTCACCTGTAGAACCAGACTTGAAACGGGCTATTGGTTCTGGAGATGTATCTGTAATAGATTTTAAGACGGCTGCGTCGTTATCACCAGTAAAGGGTCGTCTTCCAGTTATCATTTCATAGAGAATTACTCCAAGGGAGAATATATCTGACCTTTTATCAACTTTTTTACCAGATATTTGTTCAGGTGACATATAGCCAACGGTACCTAATGTTGAGCCAGTCTTTGTTAGTTTGTCTTCGCCAGATACAGTTGCTAATCCAAAATCCAAAATGCGAGGCCTTCCAGATTTATCGATTATGATATTACCCGGTTTTATATCACGATGAACTATGCCAGCTTCATGAGCATTCTGTAACCCTTCACTAATTTGCTTGGTAAGTTCAATAGATTCTAAAACAGTGAGTTTTCCTTCTTTGATAACATCACGAAGTGGTTTTCCCTCTATGTGAGCCATTACAAAAAAGGGTCGATTCTTAAACTCACCAACCTCATAAACTGGAACAATATTTGGATGATCTAACTTTGCTGTTGCTTGAGCTTCACGGGTAAATCTAACACGCATGTCACTGTCAGAAGCTAAGTGATTTGGCATGAACTTTAATGCCACTTTACGATCGAGTTTGGTATCGTCAGCGAGATAAATCTCACCCATTCCACCAGCACCAATCTTTTTTATAATTTTGTAATGTGAAACCTGTTCACCTGCAGCTAATACTACAAATGACTGAGTACGGTCATCATTAGAATTATCATCAACCATTTATCACCAATTGTATTGATTTAATTTGAGCGAACGATTCAAAATAGCCAAATCAAATCCACTATGCAACATTTTAAATATGTATAGAAAATGTTCACTGGAAAAGATAGAATCAGTAGTTGTCCTTGAACTCATAACCTAATGCAGAGTAACCAGATACAATAAAAAACGGGGTTACCTTGTCAATATACAGAGCTTTTGATTTTTCCTTTCAATTGTAACAATTCAATTTGAACTCCTGACCTTCGGATTATGAGCTTGCGAGCCGGGTACCCCACCGCTTGCGGTGGGATTGGTATCCCCTAAAAATGTATTATAAAATCTTAACAT
>QQUK01000103.1 GCA_008501655.1 Calditrichota bacterium | reverse complement strand
TATGGGTAGAGTTTTGCTTTTGATATCAGATCGGAGACGCGGGTTGAGTCTTCTCTTTCAAAATAGCCGGCATGTTTAACCTGACCGAAAACTGAAACCACATTCTGTTTTGCTTCAAAAATTGAGTAGACGGTAACACGGTCACCTGCCTGTAGTTTTGATAATTCTGATTTTTTCTTTCCATCTTTCATATTGATGTCGACGATTTTCCATTCATCAAAGTCAGATACCCGTTCAAGTGAAACCCGTTCCAGGTGCGCATTGGGAGTCGGGTTCCCGGCAAGAGTAAACAGGTCGTTCATGGTTTCGGTACCGGTTAACTCATACAGTGCCGGACGACGGATTTCGCCTCGAATGGCGACCTGGGGACCGGCAACCGGCACAAAAACAACATCACCGGATTGTAACTGGATATCAGTTGAGTTATCCCCGTTTAGTAATAATTTGTATAAATCAATTTCACTGACAGCTTTTCCGCTTCTCATAAGTCTGATGGAACGCATTGAACCCCGTTCGGTTGGACCGCCGGAGAGATACAGGGCGTTGAGCATCGATGTCAACGAAGAAACAGTATACGCTCCGGGACGGCTTACTTCACCGGCGACATAGATGCGGATTGAACGGATTTTACCTAAAGAAGCCGTAAGTTCAAAATCGGAGAAGCCGGTCTCAAACTTTTTTCTGGCAGCCTGAATAAATGATTCCATCGAAAGACCCCAGGCATAAATTTTCCCGACTTCCGGTATAAATACTTTTCCTTCACGATCAATCGTTAAGTTGAATTCTTTTTCAACTCTTCCCCAGAGATAGATAATCAGATTATCACCGGGACCGAGGATGTAATCATCGGATGTTGTAAAATCGATAGGAATATCGGTCTGCTCATTTACATGTTCAAACAATTCCATCCCAAAAGGTTTCAGCTCTGAAAAATCAGTCAACCGGTTTTTATCTGTAAGCGTCTGAAGATTATTGTGTAAGCCGGATACTACTGAGCTGTTCGATTCAGTGAGGGTATCGGTTCTGCCAAACCGTTCTGATTTAGATTCACCAAAATCAGCGGTCTGATAAGTTTTTGTTTTGTCGGTTGTTACCGTCGATTGGTATTTTTTGAGAAGCTCCTGCTTCTGTTCGTCAGATAAACTGTTCAAATCAGCAGCAAAAACCGATTTAAACCAGTTTAATGAGACTAATACTATAATTAGTATTGTAATATAAAGTATTTTTTTCATTTCACCTTCCTATGGTTGAAATTCAGTGTCAAAAATCAATTGAGCAAAGCTGATGCCGGAATGCGAAACAAATGCGTAAGCTGTTATCTAATAATGGAATGCGATATATAGTCGGTGCAATAGGAAGTACTTTTTCAGAGATGATTCAGTAAAATGATTCCTACCGGAGTGGAATAAATTTCCAGATGGGATTGTGAGAGTCAAACCGAATAGAATTTGATTATTTTTAAAATCATCTCCCGTAACTCTAAATGGTTCAGTTTTTTTTAATTTACCAATAATTATTTCTCCTCTCTTCTGATTACGGTAAAACAAAAAAACTGTTCATACGTCACTTGGATGTGGTGTTAGTAAAACTAACAAAGGCAAACAGTTAAATAAATTGTTCAAGTTAAAAATAAGCAGAATTCCTTGACTTTGGACGAGTGCTATTGTAACTTGACTGCTTATTTTTAGGGAAATACTGCGAAGGTGTTTTTAAAAGATTAACAATCAATAAACAGTGCCTTGGCTGCTGTTTATGATGATTATATAAAATGAGAAAATAAATGATGTTTATTAAATGTATGGAGATGAGAATGGGGTTTGTAAGATTCCTTGTTTTACTTATTGCTATATTCGCTCTTTTCTCAATGAGTATCTTAGCCTCCGGTTTTGAAATTTCCGGAGTAGGTACAAAAGCGAGAGGAATGGCAGGGGCGTTTCGCTCTGTTGCCGATGACTGGACAGCAGCTTATTATAATCCTGCCGGCTATGCACGGCTATATGATTCTGAGATAGGTGCAAATTTTGCATTTGTCAATTACCGTTATGATCTGGATCCGAACTTTTATTGGGGCGGTATCTACTCATCCGGTATTTATAACGATCAGGTAAATTACAATAATCATGAGATTCTATCGAATCCATCAGGCGGTTTTTTAACACGGCTACCACTGTTCGGTGAAGTCACTACAGGGCTTTCAGTCTTTCAATTGTTTGACCAGAATAACACCTGGAACCTGTATGATTTACCTCTTGCTTACAATGACAGCTTAACACTCCCTGATGATCAGTATTCTGTGAATCTTGATGTTGTAGCTTTTCAGTTAACAGTTGCCAAAGATATTTCTGATAATATGTCTGTAGGAATCGGCTTGCAGCTGCTTCGTGCTGATTTGATTCATTCAAACATCTATTTCAGAACCAATCCGTATTATCCTTCACCAATAGCTGTCCGTCCCTGGGACAAAGTGACTGAGATAGCAAAAGTTGACGGAAACGGCTATGGTTTTGGAGTAAACCTTGGTGTATTATATGATATCAGCGAAAAAGCAAAACTTGGTTTAAACGCCAAGATTCCGTTTAATATCACGGTTGATGGTGATGCCCGATTATCATTCTTCCAACCGAAAATTTCATATATAGATTCATCAGCTTCTGATGATCCGGGTACTCAGGGAACAGCTGGAAACCTGTTTGTAGCTGGTGCCCAGATTGATAATAATGCTGATTTTGAATCTGAACTGAAGCTTCCTACTTCGTTTGGTTTTGGTCTATCTTATCAGTTAACAGAAAAATTCTTAATCTCATTTGATGCAGAATATACTCTCTTGTCTAAATTTGAAGGTTTAAATTACACATTCACAAATCACAGAGGTCTCTCAGGAGCTGCTGACACAATTGCGTTGGTGAATGACTTCTTCACTGCTGACCTGGATAATCCTGTGGAATGGCAGGACTGTGGTAAGGTTGCTTTGGGTATGCTTTACGATTACAATGATTATTTTACTTTTCTTGGCGGTGTCTCTGCAGACCAGTCTCCATCACGTGAAAATGGAATCTTAACACCGCAGTTTATTGAAACCGGAGATACGTATATGTTTAACTTCGGTCTCATCTGGCATTATCGTCAGTATGATTTTGGTTTTGTAACAAGCTATAGTTCGTATCCCGTATTATCTTCACCATTACTTGTTGATGAAAACGAAGACGGGATTTTTGAAAATATGAATGGTTTATACAGCGGTGAATTTTATGAAACCGTGTTATCGTTTAATTACCGGTTTTAGGAGGTCCTGTTAGATGAAACGTACTTTTTTATATACATGTTGTACACTCTTTCTGATGCTCATTTTTGTGCTGGGATGTTCAGATAGAGGCGTAAATTATGATACCGACCCGGCCTCATTGCAGCAGGGCGGCCCTCTTGCTGATGAAGGTGCTCATGTTATTTATCCGAATTTTGCATTTCAGATCAGTAATAAATTTTCTCAGGTAGATTTCGGCGGATACTCACCAAAAGCATTTTTTGATAATGATACAATTCCATATCCTCCGCTTCCTCTTTTAATCTTATTGCCTCCACAGGATGGAGATGCAAACTATTATGCAACTCATGGATTGATTGAGATTGCTGATGAGTTGATTACAAAGGGTGAGATGCAGCCTATGCATATTGTAACTATGCAGAATGACCAGGTTTTCGGCGGATATTTTTATTCCGGTACGTCTCCGGCCGGCGGCAACTATGATGCATTTATGGGGCAGGAGCTTCTTGACTTTATCAGAGAAAAATTTGCTCCGAATTACTTTGATTCACAGCAAAAAATAGGTATTGGCGGTATTGGAATGGGCGGATATGCTGCTTTCCGTACAGCAATCAGAAACCCGGGTATGTTCGGTTCAATCTCTGCTGTAGCCGGTCCACTTGACTTTGATGGTGCAGATGGAAACTCAGGGCTTATTTCGATGTTCGACGATGCTCTTATCGAGCAGGGACTTTTGAACCAGGGTATGTATGATACTGTAAATGCAAGATCTGCATTCCGATCTTTAGGTCAGTATCATTTATCAAGATTGTTTATCGGTGGTACTTTTGCGTTCGCTCCTTATGATACAGCTATATACTTTGATACGCTGCATAATTCAAGTGGTTCAATATCGTATGATATCGATTCTGTAAATTCATTTCCTGTAGCAATAGATGTTAATGATCCGAACAACAGAGTATTGAACTTGAGTATTGCTACTTTACCAAATTCACCACGTCTCAATCCTACCGGTTTTGATTCAAAACTGCGTTTTATTCTGCCGTTTACATCAGCCGGCACGATTGATGCGGGTCCTACTACCCCGGGTGTAACTGTCTGGGATCGCTGGATTGCCAACAATCTCGAAACACTGTTAGCAGCCAGTCCCAACGCACTTGACGGGGTTGATATGATGATCGCCAATTCGGTTGCTGC